>CAMDPJ010000081.1 GCA_945903925.1 Chryseobacterium gleum | reverse complement strand
AAAACCTCACCTTCAATATTTTTTTCTGGATTTTTTAAAATTTTTGTTTCGCTGGAAATCAAAAACGCCGAAGGCAAAGCAGTCTGCATCACCTCACCCACAGAGCACATGTAATAGTTGGCTATCCATTCCCAAAACTCCATTTGAGTGGTGTTTGCAATGGCTTGCTCATCCATCAAAGCAGAAATTTCTTTTGCCTCGTATTTTGTAGGTTCGTTTTGATGAACAGCACGCACCAAGCCAGTATAGAATTTCGATTTCCCGAAAGGAACAACTACTCTTTGTCCGGGAGTTAACGCCGACTGCATACCTTCAGCCACTTTGTAAGTAAAGCTGCCTTTAATAGGAAGAGGAAGTAATATATCGGCGAATAAACTCAATTGGATATAAAATTAGAAAGTCTAAAGTTTCAGGAAAAATACATGAAACTTTAGACTTTAAATCTTTAATGCTAAACTATTTATAACGAAAGCACTTCTGCCAAACGCAACAAATCGGGATTCATATCACCCGTGTGTTTAATTGCATTTTCAAAAGGAGTATAAGCTATCTTTTTATCTACGATACCGATCATCACATTTTTCTTACCATTCACCAAAGCTTCAATAGCTGCCATTCCCATTTGTGAAGCGCGAACACGCTCCATACATGTTGGAGAACCACCACGTTGAACGTGACCCAAAACCACTACTCTTGTATCGTAATCGAATTTCTCTTTAACCTTAGCCGCTACTTCTGCTGCACCACCTTCTTTAGCACCTTCGGCAACAATAATGATAGAACTTTGTTTTTGGCGACGTTTACCATCTTCCAATCTTTTAATCAAATGATCGATATAATGATCTTTAGATTCAGGATACAAAATAGCTTCAGCACCACATCCAATGCCCGAACGCAAAGCGATATACCCAGCATCTTTACCCATTACCTCAACGATAAACAAACGATTGTGAGAATCGGCAGTATCGCGAATTTTATCTACCGCTTCAATCACAGTGTTCAATGCGGTATCGTAACCAATGGTAAAATCGGTACCAATTAAATCGTTGTCAATAGTACCCGGCAAACCAACAATTGGAAAATCGTGTTCTTTGTTGAAAACGGCAGCACCGGTAAAAGTACCATCACCACCAATCACCACCAAAGCTTCAATCTCATGTTTCTTTAAATTATCAAAAGCCATTTGTCGACCTTCTTTAGTCATGAAACGAGCACTGCGCATCGTTTTCAAGATAGTACCACCACGCTGAATGATATTCGCTACCGATGAACTAGGCATTTCAATAAAGTCGGCATCAATCAAACCATCATATCCTCTTCTAACGCCCACCACTTCAAACTTATGGTAAATGGCAGTTCTTACAACCGCTCTAATCGCTGCATTCATTCCTGGTGAATCTCCACCCGATGTTAAAACTCCAATTTTCTTCATGGCAATAGGTTAAATTTGTCTTCCAACGGGCAAATATAGATAAACATTCTTTTTTTTTATAAATACCTGATAAATTAATTTGAATATAATAGAGGTTATTAAGAAGGTTTTTTTATTATTGCATATTGAATTCTTGAAAGAAGGGCTCATTTATTAAAAGTATTCGAACTAAATCTTAGATAAACTGATGTGTATGAACATTAGAAAATTAATTACGGGAGTTTCATTAGCAGTTATTGGGCTAACCCTGTTCACGGCTTGTCCGGGAACTGAAGATCCAACAGATAAACCAAACGATGGAGTTGTTGCTCCGCCGCCTGGACCAACCCATTCTATTGGTGGTAAAATATTCAGTATCCCTTCTCCAGTAGAGTTCTCTCTATTGTTGAAAAAAAGCGGTGCTAAATACAATGCAGCGATTTTAAATAAAGAAAGCAAAATAGATCAATACACTACCAAATATGCTTGGGCATTAAACCTAGGTGTTTATGGTGCAGATTTAGGCTACACTTCTATCTACGATCACTCTGACGATGCAATGAAATACATGAAAAATGTAAATAAATTGTTGGATAAATTAGGTTTGATGGATGCTTTCGATAATGCTACTTTAGACAGAATCAAAAAGAACATCGACAACAAAGATTCTCTTTTACAATTGGTATCTAGCACTTACAGAGATTGCGACCACTACCTAAAGAACAATAAAATGGAAGACGTTGGTGCATTAATCGTTGCTGGCGGATGGTTGGAAAGCATATACTTAGCTGTAAACACTGTAGGTAACAAACCTCACAAAGATGTTTTAAATCGTATTGCTGAACAAAAATTATCTGTCGACAACTTGTTAGAGATGATTGGAATGCATACTTCAGATGACGACATCATGTTCTTATTCACTAAATTATCTGAGATTAAAGAACAATACGACAAAGTGACTTTCAAATACACTTTCGTAAAACCTGAGACCGATAACACAAACAAAATCACTAGCCTCAAATCTATTACAGAACCACAAATTAGTGATGAGGTTTACAAATCTATCTCAGAGAAAATCACTTCATTAAGAAACAGCATCGTACAAAATTAATTCTGCAGAACATGAAAAAGCTTTTTATAACAGCTCTAATAACAGGATTTTCGGCAATATCATTCAATGCAAAGGCGCAAATGTGTGATACAATAGCTGACTTCGCTGGAAAATTTTTCACTTCAACTTATATCTCTGATGGACAGTCGTACAGAGCTTTGTTGGTTGATGATCAAACGGCAGAATTTCAAACGACTTTCTTCGGAGGCACCCAATACAGAATCTCTGCAGTTAGCGGTTTCTCTGAAAATGCGCTAGTGTTTAGAGTTCTTGACGAACAAAGCAACGAGATTTTCAACAGTGCTCAACACAGCAATTCTCCTTACTGGGATTTTAAAGTAGCTTCTACCTTAGAAGTAACTATTGAAGCTCAGTTAGACCAAACCTATGTGAAATCCGGATGTGCAGTTGTTTTAATAGGGTTTAAACAGTAAAAAATAATGATGAAATATTTTAAGAGGCGCTGGTTTATCTCAGCGCCTTTTTTTATTTTTATCGCCAGCGCTAAAGAATGAGTGAAAGAATATTGAGAGCCCTAATGCAGTTGTTTGCCATCGTTGCGAAGGTAAACAGCATTAACCACGATGGAAGATCGGTGGTGAAGGCATTCCTCAAGCAACAACTTAGCCTCGACCAAGTAGAAAATTACCTTACTCTATTTGAAGAATACCTAGAGAAACACCAGAAATCATCTAAAGAAAGCGACAAGAAAAGAAAACGTACTTCTGCTAACTCGGTGAAAGTATTGGTGATTTGCACAGAAATCAATTCAGAACTTACCCAAAACCAAAAAATAGTTGTTCTCCTTCGTTTACTAGAATTCATTTACGCCGATAAAGAAATTGGTGAGCAAGAAATTGAATTTGTGGAGACGGTAGCTTCTACCTTCAACATTGTTGACCAAGAATTTAAAGAATGTATGGAGTTTGTAAAACTAACTCCAGAAAATATTCCAGATGCCACGAACTACCTTGTTGTAAGCAATAATAAAGATTTTAAACACTCCAACACCAAACATATTTTTGCCGATACATTGCCAGCCCCTGTGGTGGTGCTTCATGTACACAGCGTTGGTATGTATATGATTAGATACTTTGGCAAACAGGCGATGTATCTTAACGGACAAGTGATTGAGCAAGGAAGAGTGTATTTCTTGAGTCACGGCTCTTCTTTGAGAAATCCTAAAGTTTTGCCGATCTACTATAGCGACATCACCAGCCGTTATAGAAGCGACAGCAATTTGCAAGCGATTCATTTTACCATCGACGATGTTATTTTTCAGTTCAACGAAAAACAAATTGGCTTACACAACCTTAATTTAAGCGAGGAAAGCGGACACTTAATTGGTGTTATGGGAGCCAGCGGCGCGGGTAAATCAACATTACTCAATGTTCTTAACGGAAATACCGCCCCTACTTTCGGAAGTATTAAAATTAACGGAGTAGATATTCACAAAGAAAAAGAAAAGCTGGAAGGAATCATTGGGCACATCTCTCAAGATGACTTGCTACTTGAAGACCTTACCGTTTTTCAAAACCTATATTACAATACCAAACTTTGCTACGATTCATTGCCCAATGAGGACATCATTAAGAAAGTATCTTCTTTGTTGAAAGATATCGGACTCTATGAAATTCGACATTTGAAAGTGGGAAATCCTTTGAATAAAAAGATTTCGGGCGGACAAAGAAAACGATTGAATATTGCCTTAGAGTTGATTCGTGAACCTCAGGTTTTGTTTGTTGATGAACCAACTTCTGGCTTGTCTTCAAGAGATTCTGAGAATATCATGGACTTACTTAAAGAGTTAGCATTGAAAGGTAAATTGGTTTTTGTGGTGATTCATCAGCCTTCTTCTGATATCTTTAAAATGTTTGATAACCTCTTCATTTTAGATACTGGCGGTTTCCCTATTTATTATGGAAATCCTGTGGATGCGGTCATCTATTTCAAAAAGGCCATTAACCACGTTAACGCCAACGAAAGCGAATGTCACGAATGCGGTAACGTTAATCCTGAACAGATTTTCAATATCATCGAAACCAAGGTAGTAGATGAATACGGAAATACAACGACCAACAGAAAAGTCACTCCGAAACAATGGAACGACTGCTACAAAGCAGAAGTAGAACCTCATTTGCTCGAAAAAGTAGCCAAAGAACGAACCGAAGCCAAAGAAATTCCAGGTGGTGTTTACAAAATACCAAGTAAAAGCAATCAGTTTAAAGTATTCTTTGTGCGCGATGTGCTATCTAAATTGTCCAATACGCAATACATGCTCATCAACTTTTTGGAAGCTCCGCTATTGGCTATTATTCTTTCTTATATGGTGCGCTACTTCAGCACCGAGGCTGTAGATGCCGAATATATTTTTAGATACAACGAAAACATCACCGCTTACCTTTTTATGAGCGTTGTAGTGGCTTTGTTCTTAGGTTTGACAGTAAGTGCAGAAGAAATCATTCGCGATCGAAAAATACTTAAAAGAGAATCATTCCTTAACCTAAGCAGAAGCAGTTACCTGTTAAGTAAAGTGAGTATTATGATTATCATTTCGGCTATTCAAACTTTTACTTACGTCATCATTGGAAATACCATTTTAGATATCAAAGGATTGAACATGGATTATTGGCTCGTTCTTTTTGTGACCAGTTGCTTCGCCAATATGTTAGGATTGAATATTTCATCTGCTTTCGATTCAGTCGTTACCATCTACATTTTGATTCCTATTTTATTAATTCCTCAATTACTGTTGAGTGGTGTTATCGTAAAATTCGATAAGTTAAATCCTTCCATTGCTTCACAAACAGAAGTACCATTAACTGGAGACATGATGACTTCACGGTGGGCATTTGAAGCCTTAGCCGTAAACCAATTTAAAGACAATGATTTCGAACACGAATTCTATAAGTACGAGCAGCCTATGGCATTCTATAAATACAAGAAAGACCATTGGGTAGTAGGTTTAAAAGACAGTATCAACAGTGCTATCGATGGATTCAACAACGCTCAATACAAAGAATATTTAGATAATAATCTTATTCTTATTCATCACGAAATAAAGGAAGAGATGGAAAGAGTGAAAGACGAATTCAAATTCACTTTTATTTTACCTACCGAACCGGCGCAACTTACAGTTGTGATTTTAGATAGTATGAGAGCCGACTTAAACAAATTGGTTAGCAACTACATTTACTATTACAACGAATACGACAAAAGGAAAAATGACATTACTAAATTGATGAATAAAGACAGTAAACATTTTATCGCCTTTAGAGATGCTTTTGAAAACGAAAGCTTGAACAATTTGGTTAAAAATGTGAACGAAACAGAAAAAATAATTGTGGCCGACGGACAGTTTGTTCAAAAAGACAATCCGATCTACCGTGAATCAAACCATTTTAGAGCACACTTCTTTGCTCCTAAAAAAACCATCTTTGGAAAAAAAGTTAACACCTATTGGGTAAATATATTGGTTATCGCGTGTATGAGTTTGTTTCTTTACATCACTTTGTATTTCGACTTGTTTAGAAAAGCAATCGATGGCATTGGAAATCTTTCTTTTAAATGGAAAAAACAATAACATTTAATTGTTATGTTGCTAAACTCAAAAACAACATTAATTGCGCTTCAAATCATCGTAGTTTTTTGATGTAAAGGACAATAGTTTTTTCTTAGTAGAGACGAAATGCTTTCGTCTTAAAAAGATTAATTCCTTTTCTTTTCAACGGAATATTTTTCTTTTAAGACGAAAGCATTTCGTCTCTACAAATACAACAATCCGTTTTCTTTCAAAATATACATCTCCGCAGATTCAAACAATTCTGCAAATTCTTTTTCTAATTCTGAGTATTGATAAACCTTGGAATTGGATATATTTATTTTCGATGTTAATACCGAAATTTGATCGGCTAATTTTTGAGGACAAACAAACGAAACCTCTTCTCTTCTCCCAGAAATAACCATTTCTACTTTTCCTTTTTTAGTAGAAGATTTTGTTTGAATAGTGTTGCCTTTCCAAACAATTCGGGCATTTCCTTTGAGCTTAAAACTCTCGCCTTGCTGTAACGCTTGCTGAATAAAATTAGGGGCCATGTTGGTTTTAGGGACTTTGAATTCGAACCATTCTTGCAAATCGAAATCGAAGCAAACGCCATGCATATAATTAAACAATGATTTTTTTAAACCATCGCTAAATTTCTCATGTTCTGCGCCTACTTTGTCAACACAAATCATGTCGTTGTTGGCAAAACTTCCTAACTTCTTTGTTGCCGTTTCTACTTTAAACTCTTTCGGATTTATTCCAACCGGACTATGAGCCGTCATCGCAAACTGATGCCAATAGGCACTTTGCACAATTCCATTTTCAAAGAGCTGACGAACCACATCTAAAGCATCAATGGTTTCTTGTGCCGATTGAGTAGGAAATCCGTACATCAAATACGCATGCACCATAATGCCTGCTTGCGTAAAATTATTCGTTACGTTGGCAACTTGCGGAAGCGTAACTCCTTTGTTGATTAAAGCCAACAACCTTTCCGAAGCTACTTCCAATCCACCCGATACTGCAATACATCCCGATGCAGCCAACAACAAACACAAATCTTTGGTAAACGATTTTTCAAAACGAATATTGGTCCACCATACCACAGTTAAATTTCTGCGAATAATTTCTAAAGCTACTTCACGCATCAACGCTGGCGGCGCTGCCTCATCTACAAAATGGAATCCGTTGTGATGCGTTTGCGCAATTACCTCTTCTATTCTATCTACTATTAATTTAGCCGATGAAGGTTCATAGTTTTTAATATAGTCGAGCGTGATATCGCAAAAAGTACATTTTCCCCAATAACAGCCATGCGCCAAAGTGAGTTTATTCCATCGTCCGTCACTCCACAAGCGGTGCATCGGATTGGCAATTTCAATTACCGAAATATATTGATCCAACAATAAATCACGGTAATCGGGCGTGCCCGTTTCTGCTTGTGCAAAATCTTTTTCTTTGGCTCCATCAATAAATTCCACTTCTCCTTTTTGCAAGAGAAATGTTCTTTTCAATTCTTCAACAGAGCGTTTGTTTTGTAAATATTCAATGAGATTAATGATTGGTCTTTCGCCATCATCTAAAGTGATGAAATCGAAGTATTCAAAAACCCTTTTGTCTTTTAATGAACGTAGTTCGGTGTTTGGAAAGCCGCCACCCATCGCTACTTTAATGTTGGGTTGATTTTTCTTTATCCATTGCGCTGCTTTAAATGCACTGTATAAATTACCGGGGAAAGGAACCGAAAAACAAATTAAAGTCGGCGTTTCATTCTCTATTTTTTTTTCTAAAACATCAATTAAAATATCGTCGATAAACGTATTCTTTTTTTGCAACTCATTGTGCAACTCATCGAAAGAAGCAGCAGAACGACCTAGTCTTTCTGCATATCTACTGAAACCAAAATGAGGATCTATTGCTTCCACAATTAAATCGCTTATATCTTCTAAATAAAGCGTTGCCAAATGCTTCGCTTTATCTTTAACACCCATCGTTCCAAAAGCCCAATCTAAATCGTCTAATTGATTAAAGCGCGATGCTTCGGGCAAGTAATTTCTTTCTGCAATGAGTTGAGCCAAAGCAGGATTTTTCTCCTGCAAAAACAAAATCACTTGGTCGATGGTTTTGATGTAATCGTTTTGCAAATAAAAAATTCGCGAAGCATTAGCCGATAAATTTTTCGGTTTAACCTTCGCGAATAATTTTTGTAATCCTTCTTTGGTGAACAATCTCAAAATCACTTCTATTCCTAAATCACACTGAAAAGAATTTATCTTTTGTGTGTTTAAAAAACCTTTCAAGTATGCAGTAGCCGGGTAAGGCGTGTTGAGCTGCGTGAAAGGAGGGGTGATTAAGAGAAGTTTCATTAGGTAATTTAAAGTGATATGGACTTTTTTATTTTGTTTAGAGTATTCATTCGTTTTTCAATTAACTCAGCTGAAATCTCGAAAGTCAATGTTTTCTCTGCATTAGAAATCACCATTTCTTTAACGTCTAAAGCCAATTTATCCTTCGATTTTATTGATTCAATAAAGTTTTTAGTCTCCAGGTTACGTTTTTCTTTGAATGCTTTCCATAAATCAAAATAGTCTCCAACTACATCTGTTCCATTTATTATGTCTAAATATTTTACTGCTGAAATGACTACTTCTTGATCAAAATGAAGTTCATCATGCAAAAGATAATAATCTAGATACTTTTTAAGATAATCAATCGATTCTGCGGTATTGAAGACTGATAAAGCAAGTGCATATTCGCTTCCAGTATAACAAACTTCACTTTTTAACAAATGAACTCCTATTATGTCGACAAACTCCTTTTTATCTTTCAGCGCACTTAAGTAAGCCCCTACCGCACGTGTTCTCCAGTTAAAATAACCAAGATTAGATAAAATAATCTCATCAGTGATTTCAACTTTTAATAATTTGAGTTTTGAAATACAATCTTCATCTAAATCGTTTAATTTCATATAAAACGGAATAACCCATTTGTTAATAAAATCTTGCGATAATTCTTCGGTTTTAGAGTAGGAAATTAAATGATGGTA
>CAMDPJ010000080.1 GCA_945903925.1 Chryseobacterium gleum | reverse complement strand
GACCATATTGAAGGCGTTCTTTTTACCGATCATTTGGGCGCTTTGAGAAAAAGAATGGTGAAGAAAAAACTCGAGGATATCGCAAAAGGTAACGTTAAAGTTGCGTACAAGATGAAATTTCCTTTACTTAGAAGAATTAAATAAGATACAGTTAGTTATATGAAAAAAATACTTACCATTTCCCTTACTTTCGCTCTTTTCGCTTGCGGAGGTTCTCACAATTCAGAAGCCGATTTAGTTATTGATTTTAAACACAAAAAAGAAGTGTTTGATATGGATTGGAACTCTGGTAAAGTAGATAAATTGAAATTGCAGAGTGATAGCGCTCTTCAAATAGTGGAAGAGATTATCGCTGAATATCCTGCCGCTGTGGAAATGCCGGATGTGCTGTTTCATGCTGGTGATATTTCTTCTAAGATGGAAAACTATGAAAAAGCCATTGTTTACTATTCTTCATTCGTTGAGAAATTTCCAAAACACGAAAATGCATCTTATGCCCTTTGGTTGTTAGGTTATCAGTATGAATTGATGAACAATATCGATAAAGCTATTAAAACGTTCCAGTCGGTTAGAGAAAACTACCCCGATTCTCCTTGGGAAGAAAATGCAAAAACCAAAATTTTAGATTTGAACGATTTTAAAGAAAGAGCTAAAGAAGATGCTGAAATCAAACAAGCATACGATTCATTAGAATCTTCAATGAAATAAGAGATTTATTTAACTTAAAATCCTCCGCACATCAACGGGGGATTTTTTTTGATTTTTGATGAAAACATTATTTTAAATTTAACAGTCAATTAAGTACTTTGGTGAGTGCAAATCGCTATTAAAAAATGAATTAATTTTTACAGTAATGAATATGAAGTATTTAGTTTTGGGAGTTTTTAGTTTAGCTCTTTTTGCGTGTGGGGGAGGGGATGGTAAAAAAGAAAATCAAAAAAATGAGGTGTTGATTCATGAGTTAGGAGATCCAATTACTTTGAATCCTATATTGGAAGCCGATGCAAATACTGGTTATATTTTAGGTAATGTGTATCAAACTCTTTTGGGGCACGATAGAGATGATTTTAGTGCTTATCCTTTACTGGTGGATTCAATTCCTCTCGTTGTTGTAAATAAAAAAGACAGCAGTATGCATTTTACTTTTCAGTTAAGAAAAGAAGCTACATGGGACGATCAAACTCCCCTAACAGCAAACGACGTGGCTTTTGCTTTGAAGTTATTTAAAGTGCCTAATATTGAATGTGCTTCTTTGCGCTCGTATTTTGAAATGTTTGATGATATTATTTTTGATGTTAAAAACGATAAAAAATTCACCATTCATTGTGATAAATTGTACCACATGGCAGAAGATGCAATTGGAGGGCTTAGCTTAATGAATCCAAAAGTGTTTGATCCCAGAGGTGTATTGTCTAAATATACGGTGAAGCAATTGGCTGATGTTAAAAAATTAGAGGCAGATGCTATTAAAGAACTAGATGCTTATGCTAAGTTTTTTAATGAGTCGTTTAACAATAAAGTAGTTGCTGGTTCGGGTACAGGTCCCTACGATTTCGAAAAATGGGAAACCTTACAGCGAATCGTTTTGAAGAAGAAACAAAATTGGTGGGGAGCCAAAGTAAAAGACAATCAAAAGTATTTTCAAGCCAATCCCGATAAGTTGGTGTATGAAACTATTAAAGATTTTAATAATGCAATCGTTAAACTCAAAGGCGGAAAAATAGATGTGGTATCGGGTATACCCAATCGCGACTTCGTTCAGGATTTACAGTCGAATACAGAAATGAAGGAAAGACTTCATTTGTTTAATCCTCCTCAGTTTGCGTATGAATTTTTTGGGATGAATATGAAAAGCAAAAAGCTTCAAGATGTAAGAGTGCGTAAAGCAATTTCTCATTTGGTTGATGTAGATAAAATTGTGGAGGTGGTATGTTATGGCTTAGGAGAAAGAGTGGCAAGCTTTGTTCATCCTTCTAAAAAAGAACAATACAATGATAAAGTGGAGCTTCCCGATTACAATTTAGAAAAAGCAAAGAAATTATTGGCTGAAGCTGGATGGAAAGATTCTAACGGTGATGGTGTGGTAGATAAAATGATTGGAGGGGAAAAAGTAGAATTGGAAATTAACTTGATGTACAATGTAGAAAACGAAAGAAGAAAAAAGACTTGCGTTTACTTTTTAGAAGGCGCTAAGGCAGCAGGAGTTAAGGTGATTATTCAACCTAAAGCCTGGCCCAAAATGCTAGAAGAAAAAAACAAACATAATTTCGAAATGTATATTGCTGGGTGGATTTCTTCTCCTTTCGAGAGTGATCCTTACCAAATATGGCATACTTCATCATACAATGGTGGAAGTAATGATGTTGGTTTCGGTAATGCTGCATCTGATGCTTTAATTGAGAAGTTGAGAACAACGATGAATAAAGAAGAAAGAAATCAATACTATAAGGACTTGCAAATGATGATTAGTAAAGAAGTTCCTTGTGTTTTTCTTTTCTCTCAAAAGGAAAGAATTGCAGTGAACAAGCGCTGGACTAATGTTACAGCAAGTGGCTTGCGTCCGGGCTTTGAAGTTACAATGTTTAAACTGGTTCAATAGATAGAACATGTTTAAGTACCTCTTAAAACGTATTTTATTTTTTCTTCCAACCATTTGGATAATATCCTTACTTACCTTTAGTTTAAGTGTTAATTCTCCTGGCGACCCAGTAGAATTAATGCTAAATGTTGCTGGCGAGAGCGGGCAAAATGCAGATAAACAAGCGCAGCAGTTTGAGTACGATAAAATGCGAGAAAAACTACATCTTAATCTCCCTGTTTTTTATTGCACTGTTTCTTCTTTAGCAGAACCCGATACTTTGTATAAGGTTAAAAAGAAGTTGCATCGCGACAATCTTTCTCGTTTACTCGATAAACATGGTGATTGGCAAGCGGTTAGCGATTATTATTATACAATACAATCATTAGATTACGAATTTGGCGCACTGAGAGTAGAGGATACTCTTAAGGATAAACTCATCGAACTTCGCCAGAATGTTAATGAGCTTTATTTTAAATACGATGATCAAATTATCATCAATAGAATTGCTAAAATCGTTCAAGGTTCATTGTTAATTCATCACGGCGAAGAATCTGCGATTCTACTCAAGAAAAATTATGAGCATTTGCGAAATCGTGAAGTAACATGGGCATCTTATGTGCCTTCAGTTAATTGGTACGGTACAAATAATCAATACCATATTTGGTTAAGCAATTTGTTGCATGGCGATTTAGGTGTTTCTTATTTTCAAAAATTACCTGTAATTGAAGTGATTCAAAATAGAATTATGCCTACAGTTGTTTATAGCGTTCTGTCTATTTTGATTGCTTTCATCATTAGTATTCCATTGGGTATTAACTCTGCTGTTAATCTCAATAGTCGAAAAGATAAAGTAACCACTATCACCTTATTTGTGTTGTATTCTTTGCCTTCTTTTTGGGTGGGCACCTTATTGATTAATTATTTTACCAGTCCCGAATACTTAGATTGGTTTCCAAGCACAGGTATTAAAGATTTCGATGATTCCGCTTCTTTCCTTGAGAAGTTGAGTAACTATATGCACCACATGGCTTTGCCTTTGTTTTGCTACACGTATAGTTCCTTCGCTTTCATCTCTCGTCAGATGAGAGGAAGTATGATTCAAACATTAAATCAGGATTACATAAGAACAGCTTGGGCAAAAGGTTTGTTGGATAAACAAGTGTATTGGAAACATGCTCTCAGAAATTCATTGTTACCCATTATTACTTTGTTGGCTTCTGTTTTCCCAGCGCTTATTGCCGGCTCTGTAGTAATAGAACATTTATTTACTTTACCTGGTATGGGCTTGTTGGCTTACGAATCTGTTGTTACTAAGGATTTTCCTGTGATTTATGTGATTATGTTGTTCTCGGCAATATTAACCTTAATAGGTTATCTCGTTGCCGATATTTTATACGCTATCGTAGACCCACGAATTTCATACAGTAAAAAATAATGAGCGAAGATAAATTCACCTACCGCAAATACGTTTGGCAGCAATTCAGAAAGAATCGCGCTGCATTGTTTGCTTTTCGTTTCATTACGGCGATGGCTTTTATTGCTTTGTTTGCCAACATCATTGCCAACGATAAACCTTTGTATTGCAAATACAAAGACATTACTTATTTTCCTGCTTTTAGAGAATACGCAGTTGACTTAGGCTTGATGAAATGGCCTACTGATTTGTTGAACATCAGCTGGAAGATGGAAAATTTTGAATCTGTAATTTGGGCACCTATTCCTTATGGCTCTACCGAATTCGATTTCATGAATGATAAATACCGTAGTCCGCTTGCCGACCAAGATGTAGCAAGTGCACGTTGGCATCATTGGCTGGGCACTGATGAGCAAGGGCGCGATGTATTATCAGGAGTGATTCATGGTACGCAAACAGCATTCATGGTGGGTATCGTGTCGGTTAGTCTTACTTTGTTGATTGGAATATTTTTAGGCGCTTTTGCAGGTTATTATGGCGACCACGATTTGCAGATTTCACGTGTTCGTTTTTGGGCGAACTTTGTCTTTCTGCCTATCGCATTTTTCTACGGATTTCAAGTGCGAGGTTTTATCATTTCCGATGCCTTCGCCGAATCTGCCGAATCTGGCTTCACTCAAATCTTCATCTCATTACTGCTGTCCACTCTCACCCTCACTCTCCTCAACTTCCTATTATGGCCGTTCAAAAAGATTGCTTTTTTAGGTAATAAAGTAAGTTTCCCTGTGGATATGTTGATCAATAGAATAATTGAAATAGTGGTGAGTGTGCCGGGCTTGATTTTAATAATGGCTGTAGTCGCAATAATAGCCAAACCTTCTGTTTTTGTGGTGATGATATTGATTGGATTAATGGGGTGGACGGGTATTGCGCGCTTCGTGCGTGCAGAGATGTTGCGTGTTAAGAAAATGGAATTTATTGATGCCGCTAAGGCTTTTGGTTATTCTGATTTTAGAACCATATTCAAACATGCATTACCCAACTGCTTAACTCCCGTTTTTATTGCCGCAGCTTTTGGTGTTGCAGGTGCTATTTTAACAGAATCTACTCTTTCTTTCCTCGGTATTGGTGTTGCTCCCGAAGATGTTACCTGGGGGTCGCTGTTAAGCGCGGGAAGAAGCAATCCGAATGCTCATTGGTTGATTTTAACTCCCGGTATCGCCATTTTCATCGTGGTTACTTTCTTCAATTTAATTGGGGAAGGGTTGACAGATGCCTTGGATCCTAGACAGAAGAAATAATCATTTCACATGCCGGTCACTAATTTCTCCCTTTTCTCCTCGGAGGAGGAGAGTGGGTAAAGGCTTGTGAAGGGGGAAGAGGATGGATTTATTTGATAACAAAAAGGAAAATAATTTATTGAAATCCATCCTCTTTCAGCCCTCAGGCAATATCGCACTCTCCTCCTCCGAGGAGAAAAGGGAGCAGTTAGTGCCCCATATCCGATATTTGGTTTTCGTAACAACCAAAAAGTAAATCAAATTGGTTATCCCAATAACCAATTCATTATCTTTACCTCATGAGCAAAAAAACAGTTGTCATAGGTGCGTCAACCAACCCTGAGCGCTATTCATATAAAGCGACAGAGCGATTGACAGCTCAAGGTCACGAAGTAGTGCCAGTGGGTATAAAAGAAGGTGAAATTCACGGTTTGCAAATCATTAAAGGTATGCCAGATGTTGAAGGAACTCATACAGTAACAATTTATGTTGGTCCGCAAAACCAAGCCTCTTATTACGATTATATTATCGGATTAAATCCTAAAAGAGTAGTGTTTAATCCGGGCACCGAAAATGCCGAGTTTGAAGCTAAATTAGAAGCAAAGGGTATTGAAGCTATTGAGGCTTGTACTTTGGTGATGTTAAGCGTGGGGAATTATTAAACATTGAACGACTAGTATGTATTTGAAGTCATTATCTCTTATCAATTTCAAAAATTACCGCGAAGCCGAATTCGAGTTTCACGATAAGGTGAATTGCTTTGTAGGTAACAATGGCGAAGGGAAAACGAATATTTTAGATGCTATTTATTACCTCTCTTTTTGCAAGAGTTTTTTCAATCCGTCTGATGTGCAAAATATACAACACGAAGAGCCTTTCTTTGTGGTGCAAGGTGAGTTTAGCAAAGAGGGTGAAGTAGATAAAATTCATTGTGGGGTGAAGCGCGGACAAAACAAAGTCTTCAAAAAAAACAAGAAGGAATACGAACGTTTGGCCGAACATATTGGTGCTTATCCCTTGGTGATGATTTCTCCATCAGATAGCATTTTGATTTACGAAGGAGGTGAAGAGCGACGAAAGTTTATCGATGGTATTATTGCGCAATACGACAGAGAATATCTCGATCATTTAATTCAATACAACAAGGCGCTAGCGCAAAGAAATGCCTTGCTTAAATTGTTTTTTAAAGAGCGCCGATTCGATAGAGAATCCATCGTGATTTGGAACGAGCAGTTGGTGAAACACGGCGTTTATCTTTTCGAAAAAAGAAAGCAATTCATTCACGATTTCGAGCCAATTTTTCAAGAGTACTTCAATGTGGTGTCGGGCAAAAAAGAAGTGGTGGAATTGCAGTATGAGAGTCAGTTGTTGCACAACAATTTATCTGATTTATTAATAGAAGCAGAAGGTGAAGATTCGCGCAAACAATACACAACCATTGGTGTTCATAAAGATGAGTTGATGTTTAATATTGGCCATCATCCATTAAAGAAGTTTGGTTCTCAGGGTCAGCAAAAATCATATTTAATTGCTTTGAAAATTGCGCAATTAGAGTTTTTAAAAAGAATCAAAAAGGTAAATCCAATCTTATTACTCGACGATATTTTCGATAAGTTAGATGAGAATAGGGTGAAACATTTGTTGGAGTTGGTGAATACGAATCAGTTCGGACAAATTTTCATTACCGACACGCATCCCGAAAGGATAGAGCAGTTGTTGAAGGCAGTGCAAGGCTCACACAAAATGTTTGAGATAGAAAAAGGAGCAGTTAAAAAAGTGTGGCATGAAGAAAAATAACAATCAATCTTCTTTGAAAGAAGCCATACAAGAGCTGCTCAATGCTTACCGTCTCAATGCTGGTATTCAGCAAGCAGAAGTGAAAGCTTTGTGGGATAAAATGATGGGGCCTTACATTGAAAAACAAACTGAAAAAGTGAAGTTAGAGAATGGCGTGCTCAACGTTAAAATCACATCCGCCGCTTTGAAAAACGAATTGATGATGATGCGCAGTAAAATAGTGGAGAAGTTGAATGCGGAGTTGAAAAGAGATTTGATTAGGGAGATTAAGATTTGGTAGGTAACTATTTCGACGAAAAAAAATGGCGAACGGCTCGCATAAACGAAGTGATCCTTCTTGCACTCAATGCTGATAAGGGTTTTAGAAAAACTAAAAGCGGACTAACACCCAAAAAAGAAGTGAGAGTGTGAGATCCTGTCCGTCTACTGACGGATGAGTGAGAGAGAGGTTTTTTTGGTGCATTTCAGCACTTTCATTTCTCATGATGTGGTGGTGGGTGATTTCTGTGAAATTTCTACTGGAGTGAAATTGCTAGGCAACACAGCAGTGGGTAACGAATGTTCGATTGGCACCAATGCGGTTATTTTGCCAGGAGTGAAAATTGGAAATAATGTGGTGGTGGGAGCTGGAGCGGTAGTTACAAGAAATGTGAGCGACAATCAAACTGTGGTTGGTGTGCCAGCAAAGCCGATTTCTAAAAAGCAATAATAATCTTGTTCTCAGTTATTTACGTATTAATTCCCAAATAATTTGTTTAATTGCCCCAGCAAGTTTAGATTTGCAAACATCAAGCAAGAGGTATGTCCAAAAGTATTTCATTGACAATAACAAGTTTACACTCAAAGGTGGAGAAATTGATTATTCTCAATAAGAAGAATGGCGAAGATGTAAAACGATTCAAAGAGGAAAACGATGCCTTGCGTGATGAGTTGAAACAATCAACCAAAAAGAAACTCGAGCTTGAAGAAAGAATTAAGGTTTTAAGTTTGGCAAAAAGTTTATCCAACGATGAAATTGGAAAGAATGAGCTGAAGCTTAAAATAAATGAGTTGGTGCGTGAAATTGATAAGTGTATTGCTCTTACAAATGGTTAAAAATGTCATCTGTATCTATTAAAGTAAACATTGCCAATAGAGATTATCCCATGAAAATATCGGGGGATGAGCAAGATTTGGTGCAGAAGGCGGCGAAATTAATAGAGCAAAAGATTAAGGAATTTGAACAAGCTTATGCGGTGAAAGATAAGCAAGATGTATTGGCTATGTGTGCCTTGCAGTTTGTGGTAGAGAAGTTGAAGCTAGAGGCAAAACCTGCCGTTGAAGATGATTCGGTAGCGGAAAAACTGGAGGAATTGGAGAAGTTTGTTTCCGACTATCTGAAAGATAAGTAAGACAAGAAATAGTTCAATGTTTCGTTTTCAAAGTTCAATGGTAGCTAACTTTGAAAATTGAACTTTCAACATTGAACAACTATTAAGTATATTCGCGCCAATCTAGTCAGTCAGCCGATTGACAGGTTGGTGCATTTTTTTTAATAAATAAGTAAATATGGAAGCAGTAAGTGTAATATTAGGAGTAGTAGGAGCTGCAGCAGGAGCTGGGGTAAGCTATGTACTCATCAATAAAAGCAACAATGGTAAAGCTAAATCTATCATTGAAAATGCCGAGAAAGAAGGCGAAAGAATTAAAGCCGATAAGCTTTTACAAGCCAAAGAGAAGTTCTTTCAGTTGAAAACAGAACACGAAAAGGCAATCAATGAAAGAAACCAAAAGGCGCAACAAAAAGAAAATTCTTTGAATCAAAAGGAGAATACTTTAAATCAGAAACAAAACGAAGTAAAGAAGTTAGAGAAAGATGTTGAGGTAGGTAGAGAGAAATTAACTTCTCAGCTAGAGTTGATTAAGAAGAAAGAAGGCGATGTTGATAAATTGCATAAGCGTCAGGTGGAGCAATTGGAAGCCATGGCAGGTATCACTGCCGAAAAAGCCAAAGAACAATTGGTAGATGCTTTGAAAAACGAAGCTAAAACCAATGCGATGGAGTTTATTCAAACAAGTATTGAAGAAG
>CAMDPJ010000079.1 GCA_945903925.1 Chryseobacterium gleum | reverse complement strand
AGCTGTGCTCGCCCGCTGTCCTTCAAACTGCAATTCGGGCGAGCGCAGCTCGCCCCTACGATGTGCTTTTTGTGTTTTATTAATTTGTTTTTAGTTTAGTATCACCTAACTAAAAACACATGCTTGCTTCACGTAAATCTATTCGCTTAGATAATCACGATTATTCATCTGAAGGCTTTTATTTCATTACCATTTGTTGTTTCGAAAAACGATGTTTGTTTGGAGAGATAGTAAACAACGAAATGGTATTAAATGCTTTTGGCAAAATTGCTTTTGATGAGTGGTTTAATACAGAAAAGCTTCGACCAAATTTAATAATGGAAGAATTCATTGTAATGCCCAACCACATCCACGGCATCATAAACATAGTGCATCCCGTAGGGGCGAGCTGTGCTCGCCCGCCAGCTGAATTGATTGCGGGCGAGCACAGCTCGCCCCTACGGGGACCAAGCCAGACTGTAGGAGCGATTGTTAGAGGATACAAAGCTGCGGTGACTTCAGCAATCAATAAGATGAACAACAAATCAAATTCTGTTTGGCAAAGAAACTACCATGAACACGTAATTAAAAATAATGAATCACACATAAAAATTGCCGATTATATTGTAAACAATCCTTGTACTTGGAACAACGATTCCATTCATCCAAACTATGTGCGTCCTACGTAGGGGCGAGCTGTGCTCGCCCGATATCTTGATTTGATTCACTGCGGGCGAGCACAGCTCGCCCCCACGAAGACCACCAATACTTATCAAATCATTCCCAAAAAATTACGATATTAGCACCTCTAAAATTTAAAATATGTCAGACGGCAAACAAGTTATATTCTCCATGTCGAAGGTTTCCAAAGTGTTACCTTCAGGAAAAACCATTATTAAAGATATTTATCTATCGTTCTTCTACGGAGCGAAAATTGGTATTTTAGGTTTAAACGGTTCGGGTAAATCTACCTTATTAAAAATCATCGCTGGTGTAGATAAAAACTATCAAGGTGATGTTGTTTTTTCTCCAGGATACACTGTAGGATACCTAGAGCAAGAGCCACAACTCGACGAAACAAAAACCGTTATGGATATTGTGCGCGAAGGTGTGCAGGATGTAATGGATGTATTGAAAGAATACGAAGACATCAACAATAAATTCATGGACTCCGATGTGTTGGAAGATCCAGAGAAAATGGAAAAATTAATCGCTCGTCAGGCTGTTGTTCAAGAGAAAATTGATGCGATGGATGCTTGGGAGATCGACAATAAACTGGAACGTGCGATGGATGCATTGCGTTGTCCTGAAGGCGATACTCCAGTGAACGTGCTTTCGGGTGGTGAGCGCCGTCGCGTTGCCCTTTGTCGCTTGTTGTTGCAAAAACCAGATATCCTTTTGTTAGATGAGCCAACCAACCACTTGGATGCTGAATCTGTTCAATGGTTAGAGATCTTCTTGCAAAATTACCAAGGTACTGTGATTGCAGTAACCCACGATAGATATTTCTTAGATAATGTAGCAGGTTGGATTTTAGAATTAGATCGTGGTGAAGGTATTCCATGGAAAGGAAATTATTCTGAATGGTTAGATCAGAAGTCAAAAAAAATGGCCCAAGAGGAGAAGAGTGAAAGTAAGCGCCGAAAAGCATTACAGGCCGAGTTGGAATGGGTGCGTATGGGCGTGAAAGGTAGGGGCACGAAATCGAAAGCGCGTTTGGCGAATTACGAAAAAATGATGGGTGAAGCTGGTGTTGAAAAACAAGAAGCTTTGGAGATGTATATTCCTAACGGTCCGCGTTTAGGAAATGATGTGATTGAATCTATCGGCGTGTCGAAAGGCTACGGCGACAGATTATTGTATGAAGGTTTGAATTTCAAATTACCACCTGCAGGTATTGTTGGTATTATCGGTCCGAATGGTGCCGGTAAAACAACTTTATTCCGAATGATTTTAGGAATGGAACAACCTGATTCGGGTGAATTTAAAGTGGGACCAACAGTTAAAATATCCTATGTAGATCAAACGCATAAAGACATCGATTCGGAAAAAACTGTTTATGATGTTCTTTCTGCCGGTGCTGACAATATTAACCTTGGCGGCAAGATGATGAATGCTCGTGCTTACTGCACGCGCTTCAACTTTGGTGGAACCGACCAAGGAAAAAAATGTGGTGTATTGTCGGGTGGAGAAAGAAATCGTTTGCATTTGGCCATGGCTTTGAAAGAAGGCGGTAACGTGTTGTTGTTAGATGAGCCAACGAATGATATCGACGTGAACACTTTGCGTTCACTCGAAGAAGCCGTAGAAAACTTTGCAGGTTGCGCAGTAATTATTTCCCACGACAGATGGTTTTTAGATAGAGTTTGTACGCATATTTTGGCCTTCGAAGGAGATTCAGAAGTTTACTATTTCGAAGGTTCTTTCTCTGAATACGAAGAGAACAAGAAAAAACGTAAAGGTGATATCACTCCGAAGAGAATTAAGTTTAAGAAGTTGATGAAGTAGTAAGAAAAATCAAAATTTATAAGTGAAAAGCCAAAAAGATGGAAACATCGATTTGGCTTTTTTTATTACATTTAAAATATGAAAAAATTATTGCTTCACATTTTCTTAGTCGTTTCGTTATCCATCTTTGCTCAAGATAAAGACTCTACTCAATATCAAGCATTAGAGAAAATAAAGTTGTACAACCCATTTGATTCTATATTATTCGATAGTATGGTAGCATATAATTTTCATGTTGATAGAACAACATTTCAACCTTTGGCTACGCATGAACAATTGATATTAAGGAATGGATATTTTGACCAGTCAACTATTTTTCCCGGTAAAACTCTTACTAAAACCCAAACTGAAAGATTTATTAAGGTAGTAATTGATACAAGTACTTACGGAGAACATACCGCTGCTTGTTTTGAACCTCATTTAGCTTTTGTTTTGTATAAAAATGGCAAACCAATTAATTCGATAAATGTATGCTTTATGTGCAAATTCTTGGAAGCAGATTTTAAAATACCTGCAGAAGAATATTATTGTATAGATTATGGAATCATAAATGGGAAGCGTTCAATTTATTGTTTGGAAGGATTTTCGGATATAGGTGAGTCATCTCTAATTTCATTTTGTGAAGAATTAAAAATGCCTTTTTGTGTGAGGAAATAGAATACTCGTAATTTCAGATTTTCTGCAGCTAATCTGCAATCTTCATCTCCGCCTCACTTAGGCTTCTTTGCCTAAGTGATTCTCGCACTCTCTAAGCCTTAGGCTTTTTTATTTTTATTAATAATTTTAAACACGAGGCGAAGCCTCTGAAGTAACAAGACCGCTTAGGCAAAAGAAGTCTAAACGGAGCCGTGGGAAAATTCATTCATTATTCCTTTTAAAACCAATTCTTTTTCGCTCTTTCTGAGTAATTTCTAGCTTGTCTTTTTGCAGCAAATAATTTATTGCTTCATACACATCTTTAAACTGCTTGTTGTACTTGCTTTCAAGCTCTTTAAGCTGTTCGGAAATTTCTTTGTAATTCAATACAAATTGTTTTAGAGCGATGAACGCGCGAACAATTGCAATACTTGTTTGTCGGGCTTTTTTACTTTTAAGAATGTTTGCAAGCATAGTAACGCCATGTTCGGTAAAAGCTAATGGTAATGCTGTTTTTGGTCGCTTGTTTGGTGATGTCATCACAATTTGTGATGACATCGCTTTCCATTCTTTTGGCGATAGTTGAAACATAAAGTCATCTGGAAAAATATCTATATTTCTTTTTACAGCTTGATTTAATGCTCTTGTTTCCACTTCATACAATTCTGCCAAATCAAAATCAAGCATGATTTTAAGTCCGCGCACTTCATAAATTTTGTGTTGAATTACTTCTAGTTCCATTTTCGTTAGGTTTAATAAAAAATACAGAGGTAGTCCTCTTTTGTTTAGTGGTGCTAAAATAAAATGAGCTGTTGAATTATCTGGATTACGTTTTCAATTGTTTTGAACAAGAATGAGAAGATTTACAATTTTCAGGAAGTAAACGGATGTCTGTTAGCTACCAGAAGGAATTTGGTGCAACTTAAGAACGGCACTACAACAAAAAACCGTATTTTTGCGCAAGTTCTGTTTATTTGTGCAGCTAACTTTAAACATTGAACTTTAAACATTGAACTATTGTTTATGAGCAAACCATCTATTCCCAAAGGAACCCGCGATTTTTTACCAGCGCAAATGGTAAAGAGAAATTACCTGTTTGATACATTAAGAAGCATTTTTAAGAAATATGGTTATTTACCTATCGAAACTCCTGCGGTGGAGAATTTATCTACGTTGATGGGGAAGTATGGGGAAGAAGGAGATAGATTGATTTTTAAAATTTTGAATTCGGGTGATTATTTAGGTGGAGTAGAAAACATCACACAACACACGTCTGGTTCATTAACCAAACATATTTCAGAGAAAGCTTTACGCTACGATTTAACCGTTCCCTTCGCACGTTTCGTAGTGCAAAATCAAAACGAATTGTCTTTTCCATTTAAGCGATTTCAAATACAACCAGTATGGCGTGCCGATCGTCCGCAAAAAGGTAGATACCGCGAATTTTTTCAATGCGATGTGGATGTTGTAGGTAGCGATTCTTTAATGTATGAAATTGAATTCATTCAAATATTTTCTGAGGCATTAACTGCTTTAAAAGTACCCGGATTCCAAATCAAAATCAACAACAGAAAAATCTTGTCGGGAATTGCCGAAGTAGTTGGTGCTGCCGATAAAATAGTTGATATTACTGTGGCTATCGATAAGTTAGATAAAATTGGTTTAGAGAAAGTAAACGAAGAAATGCTAGAGAAAGGAGTGAGCAAAGAGGCGATTGAAAAATTACAACCTATCATTCAAATGAGCGGAAGTGCAGCAGAGAAATTTGCTACACTTAGAACTGTTCTTTCTTCTTCAGAAATTGGTTTAAAAGGTATTGAAGAATTGGAATTCATTTTCAAAAACTCTTCGCTATTGGCTGTTGACTCTTCGCTAGTTCTTGATATCACTTTAGCTCGCGGATTAAACTATTACACCGGAGCGATTTTCGAAGTGAGTGCCGAAAATTTTAAAGGCAGTATTTGTGGTGGTGGAAGATACGACGACTTAACAGGGATTTTCGGATTGAAAGGAATGAGTGGCGTTGGAATTTCTTTTGGTGCCGACCGTATTTTTGATGTGTTGGAAGAGAACAATTTATTTCCCGAAAACTTAGCACAAACTACCGATGTGTTGTTTGTGAATTTTGGCGACGATGAAGCCATGTATTCTATGAAAGTGATGCAGCAATTACGTGCTACTGGAGTAAGTTGCGAGTTGTATCCGTCGAATGCAAAAATGGGCAAACAAATGACGTACGCCGATAATAAATCGGTTCGTTTTGTGGCGATGATTGGCACAAACGAAATGAATGAAAATAAAGTGTCGTTGAAAAATATGGCGAGTGGGGAGCAGAAATTAATTAATGTAGCAGATATTATAAACGAAATGAATCACTAATCAACTCTCCTCCTTTTCAAGGAGGAGTGCCGAAGGCGAGGTGGTTATTAAATAGATGAATTTCATTTGATTTTTCTGTACATTAACCACCTCCCCTTTCAGGGACTCCTCCTTGAAAAGGAGGAGAGTTAGTTAGTGACCCACTCGGCATAAAAAAAGAATTTATTAAATGAAAGTCTCAGGCTTCACCATCATTCGCAACGCCATTAAATACGACTTCCCTGTCGTTGAAGCTATTTCATCTGCATTACCCTTGTGCGATGAATTTATTGTTGCTGTTGGTGATTGTAACGATGGAACTTTAGAGTTAATTCAATCCATAAATTCTCCCAAAATTAAGATTGTGCGCACCGTTTGGGAAGAAGAAAAATACCGTTCAAAAAATTTAGAAATCTTAGCAGTAGAAACCAACAAAGCTTTCAAAGAAATTTCTGCCGACAGCGACTGGGCTTTTTATATTCAAAGCGATGAAGCATTGCACGAGCAATACCTCGATAATACTTACAAAGCCATGCAGCAGTGGAAAGACAACGAGAAGGTAGATGGCTTGCTTTTCAACTACAAACATTTTTACGGTAGCTACGATTATGTTGGCGCTTCACCACGTTGGTACCGCAAAGAAATTCGCATCATTCGCAATCGAGAAGATATATTTTCTTACAAAGATGCACAAGGTTTTCGCAAGCTGCCCAATGATAAATTGAGCGTTAAACAAATTGATGCTACAATGTATCATTATGGCTATGTGCGCGACCCGAAGAAGCTGGCCGAGAAGATGAACTTCAATCAGGCGATGCACAGCGACGACCCCAATAAAATGATGCAATTCTACAACTACGATGAGGTGGATGCGCTATTTAAATTCGATGGCACACATCCTAAAGTGATGCAAGAACGCATTGATAAAATGGGGTGGAAATTCGATTTTGACCCTTCTTTTAATCAACTTCGATTAAAAGATAAATTCAAATTGTTTACCGAGAAACTTACAGGGAAAAGATTTGGGGAATACAAAAACTACAAGGAGATCTAGTTTCTATTTTCCCACTGTTTTGCTCGCTGCAATTTCATTTCTTTCAACAAATTTGCCTTTGGGTGAAGCAAGAAACTCCAGTTTTGAAACTGACCAAAAGGCACCCATCTAAAAGATAAATTCCAGCAATGTAAGTCTCTATTTACAGCAAAGCTAGTAAGGTTCATCTTTTGACTCTGAATATCATAGCCAGTTGAGTAGGTGAAACTCCATTTTGGAGTTATAGTTATGGAGCCGCTAATATCCACAGTTTGTCTTACAGTGCCAATTAAGCCAGGTTTATTGTAAGTAAGGATGTAGTTAAGGTTTATGTCGAGAGGTATTTTAATAAACACGGATTTTGTTTTTGCTTTGCTTGATGCCAACCTTAGAGTTGCAGAAGTATACGCGTAGGTTAGTCGGGCCCAATCACCATCTTCATTGTTATTCCATGTATTTAGCATTACACCCTTCTTATCTATAGCGTAAGGAGAAAGTGTGCTGTTGAAGTTTATGTTCAGCAAGTTGTTAAACATGTCGGTAGTAAATTGAACATTGAAATTACTCCAATTAAATTTAGGCGCGGCCATGTTGTATCCACTGCTAATGTTGAAAGATTTAATCAATCGTATTTTTTCGGTTGTGTCTTTACCGTTTACTTTTCTTTTGATTTTCATGTCCACTGAGTTGTCGATGCTAAAACTCAGCTGAGAAACATTGGTAGAACTTGGTCCGCTATATAAATTTCTTTCAAATGCATTGTATGCAATTCTGTTGTTGTTGCCATCGGTGTAGTATTTGGTTGCCCTGTCGGCATTGATAATGTCTTCTACTACTTTTAAGTTTTGTGTTAAGTTGATTCCCGATTTAATGGTGTGTTTGATGTATTTAATACGCGTTTTATTTTTGAGTGCACTAATCGGTCGGTAGGTTAAAAACAATTGGTTGTTGAAGCCAAATCCTCCAATTTGTAAACTAGTAGCATTGGTCATTTGATTTACCTTGCTTACCTCAAGTTTTCCGTTTTGGTAATTTTTCACAATGTAATCTAGGTAAGTATAGTTGGTGGCTGATAGGGAAGGCAAAGAAATATTTAAAAATTTAAATGGTTTAATACTTCCCGAGTAAGAAATGGAACCAGTGTTTTTCAATCCGTTTTTCATCGTAATAGAATCTAAGCTTTCAAAAAGATTGGTGTCTTTAGCTGCAATGGTGTTGGCTAAATCGGCTCCCCATTGTAAATTGATGTTTTTAAATATTCCTTTTTTTACGGTATAAGGCGACATTCTTAGGGTGAAGCTAGGTGCCGAAATATTGACATCGCGACTAATCATATTTTGTGAATGCGATGCTGTGGTATTTAAAGTTAATCGCTTACTTAATTTTTGAGAATAGTTGATAGATGAGGTGTAGGTATTGTTGGTAATGCTATTAATGTCGTTGTTGGCTACCAGCGAGTTTTGAAAGGCGCTACTTGTACCAAAGTTAACATTGGCACTAAAAGATGAACCCGGTCTTGCTGATGCATCTTGCTGATGAGTCCATGAAAACCTAAAATCTTTGGTTTTTCTAAAGTTGTACAAATCACGATCGCCACTAACGGTGTTGGTATAATTGAAATTGAGTGAACCTGAATATTTGTAGCGTCTTTTATAGTTAATATTGTTTTTGATGGCCCAGCTTCCTTGTGTGAATATATCTGAGTAGATGGTGTAATTGATGTTGTCGCTCATGGCCCAGTGAAATCCTAAACCAGTTAAATACAAGCCTTGCGATTTGTTTTCGCCGTAAGCGGGAATAATAATACCGCTGGCTCTTTTGGGGTTGTTAGGGAAAATTCCAAAAGGCAGAATCAGTGGAGTAGGTACATCATTTACAACAAGATTTACAGCGCCAGTTACAATCTTATCATTTTGAATCATTTTGATTTTTCGTGTGCTGAAGTGGAAGTGTGGATGTTCTGCGTTACAGGTAGTGTATTTGGCGTTGCCTACGTAAATAACATTGTTTGGCAATCGTTTAATGGTTTCGCCATGTATGTAGCTTTCTCCTTCTTGGGTTATTACTTCAACCACTCTTCCTTTTTGTGTTTTAAAATTGTAACTTATTTCGCTTGAATTGAATTTTTGTTCTTTGTCGGTAAACGTTGCCTTGTCGTAACAATAGCCAGTGCTGTCTTTTCGACCAAAGGCGTGAAGTTCATTCCTCTCCATGTCAATCCATATGTAATCGGCCTGAAGTTTTATGGTGCCATATTCTACTTCTGCTTTTCCATAGAGGTGAACGATTTTAGTTTCGTTGTCTACATCAAGCGAGTCTTCGGCAGAATATTTGATTTCTTGGTTGAGTCCCGACTTTGATTTTTTCAAATCATCATTGTTAATAGCGAGGGAGTCGATACTTGTGGAATCCTTTGCTGTATATGGTGTTGCAGCGCGTAAATCAATGGTGTTGATGGTGCATAGAGCAAAAGTAATTAATATGTACAAAAGAGTGTTTCGCAAGCTTACAATACTATT
This sequence comes from Chryseobacterium gleum, assembly GCA_945903925.1. GTDB lineage: Bacteria > Bacteroidota > Bacteroidia > Flavobacteriales_C > JAHEZL01. The sequence goes on along the minus strand of CAMDPJ010000079.1, from coordinate 124 downwards.
TTTGCTCCAAACGTTAATTAATAAATCGCTCAAAGCTAAGGAAAAATGAAGTTTTTACGGAAATATAGACGGTCTATTTTCCTTGGGTGGCTTTCACTCATTGTCGTTTTTTTTTTTTTAAAAA
>CAMDPJ010000078.1 GCA_945903925.1 Chryseobacterium gleum | reverse complement strand
AGTATAAAAATTCATCTTCAGCTATCTATGAAATGGGCTTGGTTATAGCTACAGATAGTATTCACGTGTCTTCTGCAAGAGAGTTTGATTTCAACACTGCTTTTCAGGTAAATACTTCCTCTCCCGGCGAATCTGATTTCGATATTATTAGCACTTTTAATGATGATTTTGCTGCGATAGATAAGCTTAGTTTAGAGGTGACTCAAAAATGTTTAAGCTGGAATAGTTCGGGCAATGATAAGTATGTAATCATTGAGTATTGCATAAAAAATAAAGGGATTTCCAATTTAGCGAATGTAAATGTGGGTATGTATACCGACTTCGACATTATTGATAGAACTACCAACAAAGCGGGTTATGTATCTAGTAAGAAATTAGGTTATGCATACAAAGATGGGAGTCCGTTTTATGGAGTTCAAATGCTGAGCAACGAAACGCCTTTTTTCTATGCCTTCAATAATGATGGGGCTGGAGGAAGCATCAATACCAATGATGGCTTTTCTTCGGCAGAACAGTTTGCATCAATGATAGGTGGTATAGCGAGAACTTCTGCTACTTTAGGAGATGTGGCTACCATGATTGGTGCTAGTGGATTAAATATTAATAGAGGTGATTCTGTGTGGGTTACTTTCGCATTGGTTGCTGGAGATGATTTAAATGATATTACATCTAGTGCAACAAGCGCTATCGCTGCTTACAAAGCTTTGCGAAATGTTAAAGCAAGTTTAAGTTTATTTTCGGATGTATCTTGCCACAATGCTGCTGATGGAAAAATATCTTTGACTGTAACTAATGGAACGCAGCCTTATTCGGTAACGTGGACAGGTTTACCGGGAGTTAATTCGAGTAATTTAACAGGCTTGTCTAAAGGAACTTATCAGGCTCAAATTAAAGACAAGATGAATTTTGTGGTTCACCAATCTTATACTATAAAAGAACCTTCGCCTCTTGTTATAAGTAAGACATTTGTTACTGATGTGTTGTGCTATGGCAAAAAAACAGGAGATGTAGCTTACACCGTTTCGGGTGGCTCTCCTTCTTATTATTACAACTGGAACAAATCTTCTATTGCCAGTGTTTCAAATCCTGCTTTACCTGCAGGAACTCATTACCTTACTATATCTGATGCCAATGGCTGCTTTGTAAATGATACTATAGAGATAACACAACCATCTTCTTCAATTCAGCTCTCTGTAAGTTCTACAGATGATTCCTTAGCGCAAGGCATTGGTTATGCCAATGCTTCGGTATTTGGCGGAGTTGCACCCTACTCGTTCCTGTGGTCGGATAGTAATGCTACCAATGATTCTGCGGTCACCAAATTAACCGAAGGAACATATTCTGTAGAGGTAAGCGACGCAAATTCTTGTAAGCTTAGCAAGTCGGTTACCATTAAAAATAAAGTTATTGAAATCGACAAGGGAAATAACAATGGAAATTCGGTTTTTACTTACGATTTGAAAAGTACTTTAAAGGCATTTCCCAATCCTGCATCAAGCTATTTTATTTTAGAGTTTGAATTGGAAAAAACAGGGAATATTGATGTTTCCATGTATGATGAAGGTGGTAAAAAAGTGAAACAAATTCTTTCCGGACAATATTATCAAGGCGCCTACAAGGCTTTAGTGTATACAGATGATTTGGCCAACGGAATATATTACTATACGCTAAAAGAAGATACAGCTGCTTTTTCAGGCAAAATAACATTAATGAAGTAGTGTTTTTATTTTCTTCCTTCCTCAAAGTTTTTTTATAACTTTCCAAAAAATTTAAAAGACATATGGATATTACAGGCATTTTCGCGATTAGTGGCAAACCCGGACTTTTTAAAAGCATTGCGCAAAGCAAGCAAGGAGTGATTGTTGAATCGTTAACCGATGGAAAAAAATTCAATGCATACACCACATATAAAGTAAGCTCACTCGAAGATATTACCGTTTTTTCTTTGGATGAAGACATTACCTTGTTGGAGGTGCTTAAAAAGCTTGCTGAAAAAGAAGATTACAAAGCAGTGGCTAATGTTGATACAGTAAGTAAAGAAGAATTAAGAAAATATTTTGCTGCAGTAGTGCCTAATTATGATGCCGATAGAGTGTACGATTCTGATATCAAAAAGATCATTAAATGGTACAATCAATTGCACCAAAATAATAGAATTAAGAAAGCCTCTGATGTTAAAGAAGAAGAAAAAGGAGAAGCATTTGTTGCAGAAGAAAAAGCGCCTAAAACAGCCAAGCCTAAAGCAGCAAAAGAACCAAAGGCTGAAGTAGAAAAAGAAGCGAAACCAGCAGCTAAAAAGAAACCAGCAGCTAAAAAGAAAGCTGAATAGTTTTAAAATATATAAATGTAAAGGTGCTGGTTTTCCAGCACCTTTTTTGTTTAAAGTATATTCACTTCTCGCTCTAAATCAACATCAAAGGTTTCTTTGATGGATCGTATCACCTGTTCAGATAAATCGAAAATTTCTTTACCTACCGCCGAGCCGTAATTTACCAAAACCAAAGCTTGGTTTTTGTGTACGCCGCATTGGCCTATTGTTTTTCCTTTCCAACCTGCTTTTTCAATGAGCCACCCTGCAGCCAACTTAACATTTTCGCCGTTTGGATATGAACTAACATCGGGATATTTTTCTTTTATTTTCTCGAAATGCGATTTATTAACTACTGGATTTTTGAAAAAACTACCAGCGTTGCCTATTTCTGCAGGATTGGGCAGTTTAGACCGTCGGATGCTGCACACGGCATCGCTAATGGCTTTTACCGATAATTCTTTTATGCCCATTCTATCCAATTCAATTTGAATTTGTCCGTAATCGGTTTTGAAGGTTGGCTTTTTACTTAACTTCAAGGTTACTGAACTTATGAAATATTGTCCTTTTAATTCGTGCTTAAAAACACTATCTCTGTAGCCAAATTTACATTGTTCTGCAGAGAAAATTCGTTTGCTACCGTCGTGTAAATGAATTGCCTCACACTCGTAAAAAGTGTCTTTTAATTCAACACCATAGGCCCCTATGTTTTGCATTGGTCCGGCACCAACACTGCCAGGTATCAGCGAGAGATTCTCTACACCTCCATAATTTTTTGCAATGCAATGCAAAACAAATTCGTGCCAAACCTCGCCAGCTGCTGCTTTAATGAAAACGTGCTCTTCGTTCTCTTTAATGATTTGAATTCCTTTCAGGTTGTTTTTGATAGCTAATCCTTCAAAATCTTTGGTAAAAAGCATATTGCTGCCTCCTCCAAGAATCAATGGTTGGTGCTGTTTGGTGTTCCCGTTAAGGATAAGTTGTATGAACTCTTCTTCTGAAGATATTTCTACAAAATGACTAGCTTTAGCTTCAATGTGAAAGGTATTGAAGTTGAGTAAAGAAACATTTGTTTGAATTGTCATGAATTAAAGGTAAATATGAATATATATAGACTACCTCAAATGTTTTTTTATTTTTGCACAAACTTAAGTTGATTTGAAAAAGATAATAGTTTCCGTAATTAATGATTTAAGCACCGATCAACGCGTTCATCGCCATTGTGAAACATTGGTGCAATCTGGTTTTGAGGTTTTGCTGGTGGGTAGAAAATTACCTCAAAGTTTACCGCTTACTGCTAGAAATTACGCTACCAAAAGAATGAGATTGCTTTTTCGAAAAGGGGCATTGTTTTATGCTGAGTACAATATCCGACTGTTTTTCTTTCTCTTGTTTCATCGTTTTGATGGTTTTGTGAGTAACGATTTAGATACTTTATTGTCGAATTTCTTAGTATCTAAAATCAAACAAAAACCTTTGTTATACGATAGTCACGAGTACTTTACCGAAGTGCCCGAAATTCAAAGTAAACCCACAGTAAAGAAAATATGGCTTACTATAGAGAAATTCATTTTCCCGAAGTTGAATTACGTGATCACGGTGAATGAGTCTATTGCAAATGTTTATCGTTCGCAATATGGCAATAAAATTACGGTGGTGAGAAATGTGCCTTTCAAAAAAAATATTCCTCACGTTACGCGGGCTGAATTAGGATTACCTGAAGATAAGAAAATAATGATTCTACAAGGCGCTGGCATCAATAAAGATAGAGGAGCAGAGGAATTGTTGGAAGCCATTTATTTTATGCATTCTGCCAATGAAATATTGTTGATTATTGGAGGAGGTGATGTTATTGAAACTTTAAAGACAATGATATGGCGTCATGGCCTATCAGAAAAGGTTTTTATAAAGGAGAAAATGCCTTTAGAGGAATTGATAAAATATGCTTCTGTTTGCGATTTAGGCATTTCCTTGGACAAAGACACCAATTTGAATTATAGATACAGTTTGCCTAATAAACTGTTCGATTATATTCAGTGTGGAATTCCTGTTTTTTCTTCTAATTTAATTGAGCTTAAAAAAGTAATTGAGGAATATAAAGTTGGATTCATTGCCTCTAATCATGAGCCCAATTATTTAGCTACAAGATTAACCGAGATATTAGCCGACGAAGAAACTTTAAATCAATACAAAGAAAATGCGCGAAAAGCAGCAGAAGAGCTATGTTGGGAAAAAGAGAAAATTAAGTTCGAACAAATGGTCGCCAATGCTTTCTACTTATAAGGTAGCACATGTTGTTTCTTTTGCTGTTCCATTTCCTCCCAATTATGGTGGGGTGATTGATGTGTATTATAAAATCGCGAAGCTAAAAGAATTAGGCGTCTCGGTAATTTTACATGCTTTTACTTATGGCGGACGCGAACAAGAAGATCTTTCTTCTATTTGCGAAAAGGTATATTATTACGAAAGAAAAAAAAACTTTCTAGATCAACTTTCTACATTGCCTTTTATTGTTAAATCACGCGATAATAAATCTTTGTTATCGCGTTTATTGCAAGATGAATTTCCTATTTTATTTGAAGGATTACATTCTACTTTTTTCATCCAACATCCGCAATTAAAACGGCGTGCTAAGTTTTTAAGAATGCACAATATTGAAAGTGATTACTACTTTCATTTGTATAAAGCCGAAAAAAAATGGTGGAATAAGTTGTTTTTTTTGCTGGAGTCGAAGAAGTTGAAACGGTATGAAAATAAGGTTTTAAAGCAATCTGACATTAAGATTTTGGCTATTTCCCAAAAAGACCAAGATTATCTTCAAGCTGCTTTTGGTAATTCTAGTTTTGTTGGCGCTTTTCATTCTTTTGATAAAGTATTGTCGCTTACAGGTAAAGGTGAATTTGCTTTTTATCATGGTAAATTAGATGTTGCCGAGAACAATGAAGCGGCTTTGTTTCTGCTGCGCAATGTTTTCAATAGAACAAATTATCCTCTGATTATTGCGGGTTCAAATCCCAGTAGCGAATTAATAGAAATCGCGTCATCCTTGCCGCATGTGCAAATTAAATCTTCGCTAAGTACAGAAGAGATACATCGTTTGTTAAGAGAAGCGCAGGTAAATGTTTTACCTACTTTTCAGGCAACTGGAGTGAAATTAAAATTACTCTCGGCTTTGTATTCGGGTAGGTTTTGCTTGGTGAATACGCCTATGATTGCTGGCACTTCGTTGGCGCAATTTTGCTCGGTTGCAAATACGCCAGCGGATTGGGTAAATGCGCTTCATAAGATAAGCGAGCAATCGTTTACTGCCGAAGTTGTATTGCTAAGAAAAGAACTAGAAAATGGTTCTTTTTCAAATGCAACAAATGCTAAAAAACTTTATGCATTGTTGTTTCCTTCTTCGTGAATTTTATTACCTTCAAATCGAATGGTTCGCGCTGGGAAGTTTCTAATCAACTGATGGTCATGTGTTGCCATTACTACCGTAGTTCCTTCCTTATTAATGTTGAATAGAAGTTTTATAATTCCTTCTGAAGTTTCGGGGTCGAGATTACCTGTTGGCTCATCGGCTAATATAATGCGCGGACGGTTAAGCAAAGCTCTGGCAATGGATACCCTTTGTTGCTCGCCGCCTGAGAGCTGGTAGGGAAATTTATTTTCTGTTTCAGCTAAATTCACTTCAAACAATACTTCTTTAATTCGTGTTTCAATTTCGCTTTTGTTCTCCCAGCCAGTCGCTGTTAAAACAAAGCGAAGGTTGTCGCCAATAGTTCTATCATTTAGTAATTGAAAATCTTGAAAGATTATACCCAATTGTCTTCTAAGCATCGGTATTTCGCTGCGTTTTATTTTGCTTAAACAATAGTTGATGATTCTTGCTTCACCTTTTTTAGGTTCTAGTTCGGCATAAAGCATTTTTAAGATAGAGCTTTTACCACTACCTGTTTTACCAATTAAGTATACAAATTCACCTTCGTTGATAGATAAGTTGATATTGTCGAGAACCTTTTGTTCTCGTTGAAAAATATCTAAGTCTTTAATGGCTATTAGTTCGCTCATTTTCTAAGATTAATTTATTTAATTCTGAACTGAATTTTATGGCCGATTCTCTATCTAAGTGATTGCCATCTGCGTAGCTGTAGTTATTGCAGTAAAAAGAGAAATCATAATATTTAATTTCCATTTCCTTGGCGATTTGATGCATCAATTTATTTAAGTTAGGTAAGTAGCTGCTTTCCACATCTTGTATGGGTTGCCATGCTGGAATTTTAATGAGCATTACATTTCCGTGATTTTTTAGTAAGCGAATTGTCTCTTTTAAATAATATATTCTCTCTTCAGATAAAGTGCATTTTGGAAAATTTTTTTGAGCTACTTTTAATTTGGCTTCTCCTCTTGATTTAACGGAAATGGAATCTAATTGAAGTTTTACTTCCATCCATCCGTTGGGGTGTTGAACACTTTTGTCATCTCTAAAATGTCTATCTTCAATTAATTTGTAAAACGGATTTACATTTCGGAAAATGTATTCATAATTTGGTTTTCCATGAAAAATAATCTGATTATCTAATTTATTACTTTTTAAGTTCGAGTTTTCTTCTTTTAATAGCGCAGAGGGTTCTATTTCAATAATGAATAACCCATTTTTTGTATCCTTGTTTAATTTCTTTTTTATGGCATTGTAATACGCTTCTCCAAATGGTGAGTCGAATGAACTTAAAGCGAAATTAAGCATCGGACCATCAAAGCGTGTGTTTCTCATTACGCTGTCAGGAATGATTCCTTGAGACGCTCTAGATGTCCCTATAATTAGCGACTGACCTTCATTGGTTATTTTAGCATAGTAGTAATCAATAAAATTTTCAGAAAAAATATGACAGCAAATTACTACAGCAGAAATTGCAGGAATAGATAGTGCTAATATTTTAAAATATATTTTAATCATTAAAATTGGGCATAAACAAAACTTGTTGAATTAAAAACTCCAAAAAGCACTATTATTAAGATGAAAAGTGAATATACAGTCCATCTCAGTAGTTTTGGTAATTTTAGATGAAAGGATAAGTAATTATTAGTTTTTGACTGAATATATTCGCTAAATATTATGATCCCTATCGCAATAAAAGACAAAATTAGTTCTGTTGATTTCCCCGCAAATACATGCACGCCAATGTCTTCTTTTTTGAAATCAGCAAAAGATGTAAGTATTTGTGATACTTCTTGCAAGTTTTTCACATGGAAGAAAATTTCTGAAAATATAACAAAATGAAAAGTAATAAAAATACCTATGTATTTATATACGATTGGAGGAAAAGATGCCTTAAGTTTTAATCTTAGAGGGGTTGAAAGATATTCGATGGTAACTCCAATTCCTTGAAGGACTCCATAAAGTATAAAAAGAAAAGCAGCACCATGCCAAAGTCCGCTAAGGGTAAAGGTGACGAAAATCGCAATTATTATCCCTATTTTCCCCCATTCTCGTAAATAAAATGTAAGAGGGTTGTATATATATTCGAAAAACCAATTATACAGAGACATATGCCACCTTTTCCAAAATTGAGTAAGATTTTGACTAATGAATGGACGATTGAAATTCTTGACCATATCAAAACCAAAAACTCTTGATGCACCTACCGCTATATCCGAATATCCAGAAAAGTCTGCGTAGATTTGAAATATCAAAAAATAACTACCGATGATTACTTTGAATGAACTGTTTTCGCCAGGATTTTGGAAGACTTCATCAGCAAAATACGAAAGTCTATCTGCTACACATAATTTTTTGAAAAACCCCCATCCCATTAACTTGAGTCCGCTTGTTATTCTATCGTAATCAAATTGGTGTTCTTTGTTAATTTGAACCAATAGATTTTTTGATTGTTCAATCGGACCAGAGACTAATTTCGGAAAGAATAAAACATAGAGACTGTATTTCCCGAAGTTTTTTTCTGGCGCACATACACCATAGTGAACATCAAATGCATAGCCTATAACTTGAAAGGTATAAAATGAGATGCCAATTGGTAAAACAACGTCTAAAATAAAAGGAGAGAAATGCAAACCAAAGTTTGAGAAGGAAGCGGCTATAGACTCAGTAAAGAAGTTGAAATATTTAAATATACAGAGTATGGATACATTTATCCATACAGAAAAATGTAAGAATAATTTTTTTTTGGATTCATCGGCGGTTTTGTGAGAAAGAATAGCGAAATAATAGCTGCTAGATATAGATAGGGCTACTAAAGAAAGAAAACGGTAATCGAAAGTGCAATAAAAATATAAGCTAGCTACTAATAAAACTGTCCAACGATTTTTTGGGGATATGAGAAAATAGAGGATAGTTGTAAGTGAGAAAAAAACAAGAAAATGCAAAGAGTTGAAAGCCATCGATTAAATCGTTTTATGTCTATTTATGACATTAAGTAAATCACCTACATTTTTCAAAGCCATTAAATCACGAATTGGAAATCTAAAACCAAAAGTTTTTTCTACTTCTGAAATCAAGATAATATTAGAAATGGAATTCCACTTTTCAACATCTTTTGCAGTTAATTCTGAAGTAATAACAATACTGTCATCTTCAAATACGCTATGCATAATATTTGTTAGTTTTTCAGTGATAATTTCCATGTAAAATATTATTTAATGGCGAAAATACCAATAATTCTTTTACTAATGCAATTTTTATTGATTCTAAAGTGTGAACTTGCAACAAAAAGTGGGACAAAAAGTTAAGCGACATTTTTAAGATTCATTAAATTTTCAAATTCTACGATGGTTAAATTGCCTAAAGCCGAATGTCGTCGATTTCTGTTATACCAAGTTTCAATCCACTCAAAAATTGATATTGCAGCT
>CAMDPJ010000077.1 GCA_945903925.1 Chryseobacterium gleum | reverse complement strand
CCAAATTGGTGCACGTCAAGAGGCCTCTAAATTAGGTGGTGTTGGTTCTTGCGGAAGAGAATTGTGCTGCTCTACTTGGTTAACCGATTTTAGAACGGTAAATACATCTGCAGCAAGATATCAGCAGTTGTCGTTGAACCCACAAAAGTTGGCCGGACAGTGCGGCAAGCTAAAGTGCTGCTTGAACTACGAGTTAGATTCTTACCTCGATGCGGTGAAAGAATTCCCTCAGGTAAACACCAATTTGTTCACCAAAAAAGGAGAAGCATATCAAGTTAAAACAGATATTTTCAAAAGAATTTTATTCTACGTTTACCGCGAAGATCCCTCTGTTTTTCATGCAGTTCCTGTAAGTCGCGTGAAAGAAATTATTTCGATGAATCGTGCGAATGAAAAACCCGAAGATTTATTGCTTATTCCTGTTGTAGATAAAACGACTAAAAAACCAGAGCCCGATTACGCAAACGTAGTAGGTGATGATGATTTAACACGTTTCGACCGCAAACGAGGTGGTAACGACAACAGAAACAGAAACGGGGGTGGCAATAACCGACCAAACAACAACAATAACAATCGCCGCCCTAACCCAAATCAAAACCCAAACAACCGCAATAGAAACGATGACGGTGTTAATGCACCACGACCAAATCCAAACCCGAACAACAACGAAGCACCAAGAGATAACAGTCAGAAATGAGAATGAAAATGTTCAATGTTCATATGCCTGTCCGACTTTCGGCGGATTCAATGTTCAATGTTAGCAAGACTCTTTTGCTGTCATTTATATTAGTTCTATTTTCTCTAACCTCTTGCGATTCATCTTTGGTGTACAATGACTCTTACCCGGTAAAAGATTTGAAATGGAACCAGAAAACGCCCTATGTTTTCACTACCGATTCAATCGTCGATATCAATCAGGGATACAACGCCTACATTGATTTGCGTGTAAATGAAAATTATGCTTACCGCAACATCTATTTCTTTGTAGATATTGAGATGCCCAACAAGCAAATCATCAGAGATACTGTAAACGGATTTCTACAAGACGAATCGGGCAATTGGTTAGAAGATGTTTCGGGCTTTGGCACCATCAAACAAAAAGAATTTTTGTACCGTAGGAAATTTAGATTGCCCTTCGCCGGAAAATACAAATTCTCTATTTTTCAAGCCATGCGCGAAGAGAATTTAGAAGATGTGGAGGATGTGGGGTTTAAATTAAAAACGATCGATAAGGAGTAATTTCAGCAATCAATAGAAATATATCGATATATCTTCTTTAAGAACATCATTTCTTAAATCTTTCTAGCCAAATAGTAATGCAAATCACAGAAAAGATGGGATAGGCCGCATCACTTTTTCCCGATGCGTTATTGCGAATCAATTTCCATACAGCATCGTAATCGAATACGCCTTGTTTTCTCAAAATATCTTTATTCAAATAACGATCAAATAAGGGCTGAAAGTCATTTAAAATCCATTGCCGTAAGGGAGCTCCAAAGCCTGTCTTCTTTCTATAAATAACATCCTTATCCAAATATTTCTCTGCCACTTTTTTCAATATATATTTGGCTTGTCCGTTCTTAAATTTCAAATCAACAGGCAAAGAAGCAGCAAAATCAACCACTCTTACATCCATGAATGGCACGCGTGTTTCCACAGAATTGTACATGCTCATCTTATCAGAATAATTCAAGTTGTGGTCGACCAAAAAGAATTTACTTTCTAAATAAAGCATTTTATTGAGCGGATCATTTTCGTTGGGAATATTTTGAAAAATTTGTTCTAAATTTTTTAGTGATGAATAATTCTTCAATTTCTCATCGAAAGATTTCGTTAGCAAAGAATGCGCTTTTGCCTCATCCAACCAATAATAATAAGACAACAATCTGTCGTTCATCGAAGCACCAAAATGCTGCAAATATTTTCTTGCTTTTCTTATTTTCGGATGAACAATAGGAATATTTTTTCCTGTTGCTTCCATCGCTTTTCTTAGAAATGCAGGAATCTTAAATAATTTTTGATCCATGTGCATCGCTTGATGGCGGCGGTATCCCGAAAAAATATCATCTCCTCCTGCTCCTGAAAGCAAAACCACATAACCTCTTTCTCTGGCAATTTTCGTGATAAGCAAAACATTCACCGCAGCTGGATCGGCAAGTGGTTCATCTAAAATGAAAGTCAGCTCTTCCAAATATTTTAACACCTCTTGCGGCGTAACAATAATTTCTTCTAAATCGAGATTCAGATCTTTCGCCACCTTGCGCGCGTAAGGTAAATCGTTGGGATTTCCTTCCATATTAGCCCCCTGAATATCGATGGTAAAAGCTTGTATTTTTTGCGTTGGATGCAACTTGCGCACATAAGCTGCAATAAGCGAAGAGTCTACACCTCCCGACAAAAACAAACCCAATGGGACATCACTCACTAACTGCTCTTTGATACTTTTTTCCAGTAAGATATCGAGCTGTTCTATCGCTTGAACTTCTGTAATATTAGCATATTTTCCGGTATAAGGAATATCATAAAAACTCCATTTTTCTTTAACGATACCACCTTCTAAAATAAGAGCTGTTCCAGGTTCTAGCTTACAAACATCGTTGGCAATAGTTTTAGGAAAAGGGCACCACAAGAAAGAAAGATGATCTAATACAGCTTGCGGATTGACATCAAATTTTACTTCGGGGTGTTGCTGTAATGCTTTCATTTCTGAAGCAAATGCAAAATGGTTTTCCGATTGAAAGATATACAGAGGTTTAATGCCAAAATGATCACGTGCAACAAATAACTCATTCTTTTTTTTGTCGTAAATAGCGAAGGCAAACATTCCACGAATTCTATGCAACATATCCCTGCCTTCCTCCTCGTAAAGATGCACCAACACTTCAGAATCAGAATGACTTTTAAATACATGTTTTTTTTGAACTAATTCTTCGCGTAACTCTTGAAAATTGTAAATCTCTCCATTAAAAACCAACACTACAGATTCGTCTTCATTGAATAAAGGCTGAGTGGCAGCAATACTTAAATCAATAATCGCCAATCGATTTTGACCCAAAAAAACTTTCGCATCTTCATCACCCCAAAACCCTTGCGCATCGGGTCCGCGATGACGCATTGCCACACTCATTTTTTTGAGCGTGATATCATTTTGCAAACCAATATAACCGTAAATGCCGCACATAATGTTAAAATGTAAATATATTAATTTGCATAGGAAGAAAGGTACTTAAATGTTTGATGTGCACATTTTTTCCGGCTGCCGTCTTCCAAGAATATTCCCCGTATCTACCCCTAAAATCATAACTACGCATTTGTGCTAATTAGCATGTAAATTAGGTTGTAACAAAACAGCTTTGAACTGTATTTGTGCTTGTTCCAAATTATGCTCTCTTTCAATGGTTGTTATTGCTTCTTTAGCCAAACGCATTCTTAGCTCACCATTATCAATCAATGTTTGCAAACAATAAGTTAATTCATCCACATCACCTGCCTTAAACATTAAGCCATTTTTCCCATGTGTAATTACATCTGGTACCGAACCAACATGGGAAGATATTACTGCGGTATCAGCAATCATTGCTTCCAATAAGGCATTGGGCAATCCTTCGGCAAAAGATGGCAGAACAAAAATATCGGCATTAGCCAACAACTCATATTTTTTTGCCCCTTTTACCCATCCATGGAAAATAATTTGTTGTTCCATATTCTTGCCACTTACCCATTCTTTAACTGCTGCAAAATCGGCTCCTTCACCACATATATTTACTTCTACACCCTGCAATCCTTTCAATTTCTGCAAAGCTGCCAACAAATCAAAAATGCCCTTTTGCTTATCTACCCAAGCCAGATAAAGTATTTGTATTTTGTTATTATTTACCTTCTTCATGCCTCTGTATTGAGCCAAATTCACCCAATTTTTAACTACAATAAATTTTGAGGATTGATTGGGAAGAACTTCTTCAAATAATTTTTTCCAAGAAGCTCCCTGACAAATAACAACACTTGCTTTTTTAAAAACATAACGAAAATATTTTCTTTTGAAAGACGATTTTAAATCATCGACAATAAAGCCGGAACGCGGACATAAAACAGATCGTTTTCCAAACAATGAAGCAATAATAACCATCAATCCCTTTTCATAAAAACTGAAGGCATGTGCCGTGAAAATAACAGCTGCAACATTCTTTTTCTTGCTAATGGCTTTGGTAAATTTAACTAAACGGAGAAAAGCTTTAAACATCCGTTTAAGGAATCCAACATGAACAACACTATCAGCTGTAGTGTCAATTTTAATCCAATTAACATGCAAGGATAAATCACCATCAACAATCGATTGGCAAGCGTAGGCTTGTCCGCCCGTACTTCCATCTTCCTGAGCACTGAAAGCGCCTACAAAAACCACATTTTGTTTTGCAGAATGCATTTATAGGGTAATTTTATAACGTTCAAACCACCCGAATAACTGCATCATCATCCATAACTGATGACTACTTTTAAACACACTGATATCAGCTCTATCTTCTTTTCTATTTAAGCCCAAATCAATAATATTTTTTAATTGCTGCGTATTAAAAAGTTTACTTAAGTCAGAAGATGGATTTAACATAGTACTGTGCGCCAATTTCTTGAAGGCATCGTTCTGATAACTATGCAAAGGAATAGAAAATCCCATTTTAGGATGATTGAAAACCTCATCGGGTAATTTACTTTTCATCATCTCGCGCAAAATATACTTCCCTTTTCCTTCTTTAATTAAAAACGAAGTTGGAATAGTTCTGCTGAAATCTGCTAAATCGGGATCGAGGAACGGACTTCTTACTTCCAACGAAGCAGCCATACTCATTCGATCTACCTTGGTTAGCATATCAAAAACCAAATCATTCTTCAAGCGGTAATACATGAGTTTGCTTAAATAAGGCCAGTTTTCCGATCCCTTTGGAAAATTAGTAAGTAAAGAATTGGAGTTGAAATTGAGCGAAGAGTAATAAGTCGAATTCATTAAACCTTCCACTTGATCACGCTCAAAAAATCGATTTAAAGCTACAGGAATATCATCCAAATCTTCTGTGGCAAAATTTAGCGCTTTACGAATTTGACGAACTTTCGAATTTGATCTAAACAATGGTTTATCATGCAAGCCATTCAAAACGCCAGCACCTAGTTTTAAAGGAATTTTTCCAACTCTTTTTAAGGCAGCCACTTTCTGTGCCCACATGAAAAAATCATATCCGCCAAACATTTCATCGCCTCCGTCTCCCGACAACGCCACCTTCACATTGCCTCTAATCTCCTTACAAATAAAATAAGTTGGAATAGCAGATGAATCGGTAAAAGGCATGCCTACATGATCTATGATTTTCCAGAATATATCTTCTTCAAAATTCGCATTAGGAATAGCAATTTCTGTGTGTTCAGTATCCCAATATTCAGCAACTTTTTTAGCGATTAAACTTTCATCGTATTTCGCTTCGCCAAATTTTACGGTAAATGTTTTGATTTTCTTTCCGGTATTCTCTGCCAACTTTGCAACAACCGTACTTGAATCGATACCTCCCGACAAAAATGCACCAAGAGGAACATCACTAATACTTTGGCGCTTCACCGCTTGATTCATGAGAGGCTCTAGGCGTTCAATAACCTGCTCGTTGGTGGTTAAAGTTTTATCTTCTTTATAGTTCACTTCATAGTAAGAACTAATCTTCAACTCACCATTTTGATAAACCATATAGTGTCCCGGCAAGAGGGCTTTCACTTCTTTAAGCAAAGTTATTGGCTCTGGAACAAATCCAATTTTTAAGAAATATCCCAAAGCTTCATAATCCAACTGCCTTGAAACTGAATTACTCTCTAACAAACTTTTTATTTCGCTAGAAAACACCAATCCTTTCTTTGGATAATAAGAATAAAACAAAGGCTTTTCTCCAAATCTATCGCGTGCAATAAATATTTTTTTTTCTTTTAAATCATAAACACAAAAAGCGAACATTCCCTTTAAGTATTTAAGCATGTTTTCTCCAAACTCTTCATACAAGTGAATGATGGCTTCGGTATCAGAATTGGTTTTAAAAACATGTCCTTTCTTAAGCAACTCTTCGCGCAACTCAGGAAAATTGTAAATTTCACCGTTTAGAAAAACAAGCTTATCTCCATTTTCATTATATATGGGCTGCTTTCCATGAGCTAAATCGATAATTGACAGCCTGCGCATAGCGAGTGCACAGAAAGAGTCAGAATAATTACCATCATCATCGGGGCCCCGATGAAAAATAGCTTGATTCATGGCCTTTAAAGATGATTCTCTTTCGCTTTGTTGATTTAACTCAATAATTCCGCAAATTCCACACATTATTACTAATTTGAAATAAGGTTCAAAAATACATCTTTCAACGTATTAATCTATGGATTATAAAACAAGTCGACAAATTTGTTTACAGCATTTTCTTCACTAAAAAATTTAGCTCTGTTGATTACAGATTCCTTAGAGCAAAATGGTTCATTCAATTGCTTCACAATTTTTCTTGCCATCTCCTCATAATCACCAACCGGCACTAAATAACCATGCTTGCCATTTTCTAAAATTTCTGCTGGTCCGCTATGGCAATCGGTACTAACTATATTGCAACCACATGCTAAAGCCTGCACTAAGGTACCTGGCAAACCCTCAAATTTACTAGACAAAACGTAAACATCACTCTTAGCCATAAAAGCAAAGGGATTTTTTTCAAATCCCTTAAAATCGATGAAATCCAATACACCTAATTCGGTAGCTACTTTTTTCAAATTCACTATTTCACTTTCTGCTCCATCGTATTTTCCAATAATGATCAACCTACAATCTATTTGCTTTTTCACTATTGCAAAGGACTTAATAAGTGTAGCGAAATCTTTTTGTGGATCGGTTCTTCCGCATGACACCAAAACCTTCAAACCCAAATCAAAAAACGGATGTTGTACTTTTTCTTGTTTACTTATCTCGATGTGCTCATTGTACAACGGACTGTAAATAGTGTGCACATTTTTAAGCTTGAATGATTCTCGCAAATCTTTTGAAACACCTTCGGAAACGCCTACATAAGCATTCGCAAAAGGATAAATAAAACGCGACAATTTCATAACAATTTTTTCACCCTTTGTTGGAAAAACATAGCCTTTAATGATATTGGCTTCTCTTAAAACAACTTTGGTTTTTGACAAAGCAAACCATTTCGCCAACACCGCAATATTGTTCATTTGATTTTGCGTGCTGTAAAAAACCTTGGGTTTGTTTTTGATCAAATACTTAATCAGTTTCGGCAAACATTTAATCGAAGAAGGCGTTTTTAAATCAAGCAAATTAACTTTATCACTTACCTCTTCTCTATAGGCCCCTTCTCCCCATTTAACTATCAAGTCAACTGGTATACCTGTTTTTGCTAGCGCATTAGCCATATTCACCATTACTCTCTCAGCTCCGCCTCCATGCAACGAACTACAAAAAATCGCTATTTTTTTTCTCTCACTCATTATTTCATCCATTCATTGTACCACATTTGATACATTAATAAAAACCAAATTTGCTCGGCATCATCAGAATTTCCTTTCAAGTAATTATCGCGGAATTTTTGAACCTTATGTACATTAAAAATTTGAGCGTCTTTCAATGATTTCTCACTGGTAAAATCCATCAACATTTCTTTCAATTCACCTTTTAACCATCGATTCAAGGGCACACCAAAACCTTTTTTAGGACGATTCAATAAATGCTCAGGCACATACTTATGCGTAATCTTTTTGAGCAGGTATTTAGAACATCCGTCATGGTACTTTAAAGAGGACGGAACTTGTGCTAAAAACTCGGCAATCCGATGATCAAGCAAAGGCTCTCTCCCTTCCAAACTCACCGCCATTGCTGCTCTATCCACCTTCACCAACACATCGTCTACCATATATGTTTTGTAATCAATAGCAAGCATTTTGTTTACATCATCATTGAATGAATTTAATGTAGAAAATGTATCGAAATTTGTTTGAATTGGTTGATGTTTAAAAGAAAGTAATTCGTTTAAATCGCGATCAGAAAAATATGCTGGTTCGATTTTATATCGAAACAAATTTTCTTTACTATAAGCACTTAACAAACGATGAAGCAAATTGATTTTCCCTTTAAATCCTTCCTTCTTTTGAATTGGAAGTGAAGCATAAATGCTTAGTAACGGAAGAAGTGTTTTTCTTAACGGTGAAGGCAATTTAGCTATACTCTTAAAAAGTGAAGCGTTAGAAGTATATTTGGTATAACCCGCCATCAATTCATCTCCCCCATCGGCACTTAAAGCTACCGTTACTTTCTGCCTTGCCATTTCACAAACCAATAAAGTAGGAATAGCAGAACTATCTCCAAAAGGCTCATCGAAAACAATCGGTAAGCGTTGCACCAAGCGAAAGGCTTCTTGTTCTGTGCACATTAACTCGTGATGATTACTTCCAATATGCTTAGCTATCTCTTTGGCAAAGTGAGCTTCGTTGTATTTTTTATCTTCAAAACCTATGGTAAAAGTATTGATAGTGCCATAATGTTTTTGCAAAATGGCAGCTACATTTGAACTATCGTACCCACCACTTAAAAAAACGCCTACAGGAACATCAGAAACCATGCGGTATTTATATGCCGAAATCAACAGTTCTTCCAGCGACTTTGTAATCTCTTCTTCTCCTGATGTAAATTTCGGCTTATTGAAAAAATCAACGACATCCCAATATTTATTAATAGCAAAAGATTTCCTTTTTATATCCAACTTTAAGATATGCCCAGGTTGAAGTTTCAAAGCGTGCTCGTATATTGTGTGAGGAGCAGGAATGTAGCCCAACTGAAAATATTTTGCAGAAGCGCTGGTGTTTACCGTAGAATTAAATTGAGGATGATTTCTAAACGACTTCAATTCAGATGCAAATAAAAATACATTGTTGTGAAAAGAATAGTACAAAGGTTTAACGCCGGCCCTGTCTCTGCACAAAGTAATTTCTTGCTTAATACTATCATAGATGGCAAAAGCAAACATTCCAATAAATTTCTGTATTGCTGCATCACCGCATTCAACAAATGCTTTTAATATAACTTCAGTGTCGCTGCCAGAAATAAAGGTGTAGCCCTTATGAATCAATTCTTCTCTGATTTCTTTGAAATTATATACCTCGCCATTGAAGACAATGGAATATTGCTTAAAAACAAAAGGCTGATGACCTAGCGGAGAAAGGTCTTGAATAGAAAGACGGCGATGTCCCAAACCTATTT
>CAMDPJ010000076.1 GCA_945903925.1 Chryseobacterium gleum | reverse complement strand
CAACTTTTTGAAAGGCTGAAAATCGCTTTAATTAATAATTACTGGTACAATTGCGGATAATCATATTAAGAAAATAGTAAAGATGACAGGAAAAACATTTAATTTCAACAAAAAAGGGCGACCAAAAAAGAAAATAAATGTTGAAGCATTAAGATAATACCTACCGTCCCTATATATTCCAAGGAATTGTGTCTCAGCCCGAAGAGTATTTATACAGCAGCGCAATTGATTATTGTGATGGAAAAGGTTTGGTAAAAGAAGAGGTGATGGAGAGAAGTGGGTATGAAAGAATTTAATAAGTGTTGCTAACAATTGCAGCCTAAGCGAGGCGACGGGGGGTCGAGGCGACGGATTTTTAGGAATAATTTATTTTTTTAAAAAAAGATATCGACGGTTTTAATACTCTTATAACCTGTGTTTTATGATAAATAAATCTCTTTTTAAAATAGAGAAAAATTCACTTTTATGGTTTTGCATCAATTGATCGTTGCACTATCTTTGCATCAATACCTCTGCAGTTATCGTTATGAAAGCTCAATTAAACAAATTCAATTGTTTTAATAAGATTGAAACAATTAGTAAAAAAAATAAAGGTGTACTTTGTTTTGGGCTGAAAACTTTTATACTATCCCCATTCCATTTTGGAATAAAACTTAAATTATTACTTGTGGTTATCTGTGCCTTGAATTTGAATGAGGGTAAAGGTCAATGTCCGGCTGCTTGGTCGAGTGGTACAGCATACACTGGAGGTTCTGTTGTTTTACATGATGGCTTCAGATACACTGCACAATATTGGACCCAAGATCGCACGCCCTCTCAATATTGCACCACTTGCGGTACACCGGGAACTTATACCGACTGGGTAAAAGGATCAGCGTGTAGTGCTTGCACCAGCGCTTCAATTTCTTCACATCCAAGTACTTCTTCCGCTTCAACTTGTTTAAACGGAACCGCATTTTCTGCTCTTTCAGTTACTGCTGCTGGTTCAGCAACTTTATCATATCAATGGCAGTCTTCAACACAATCGAATTTTTCAAGTGGGGTTTCAAATGTTGGAACAAACAGTGCAAGTTACACACCAGTAAACACATCTGCAGGTACATTGTACTACAGATGTGTTGTAACATCAAGTTGTAATAGTTCAACGGCAACAAGTAATGCTTCGGGCGCGTTTACTGTAACCGCAGCCCCATCTGCAGGAACATTAAGTGGTACGCAAGGGATATGTTTGGGAGGTTCAAGTACTTTTAGTTCTACAGTAGTAGGAGGAAGTTGGAGTTCAGGTAGTACAGGAATAGCCACTATCA
The DNA here is from genome assembly GCA_945903925.1 of Chryseobacterium gleum. Lineage (GTDB taxonomy): Bacteria > Bacteroidota > Bacteroidia > Flavobacteriales_C > JAHEZL01. The sequence continues at coordinate 8,260 of CAMDPJ010000076.1, read as the reverse complement.
ATGCATCAACAGGAGTAATAAGCGGTGTTGCAGCAGGAACCGCTACAATGACATATACCGTAACAGGAACAGGAGGTTGTTCTAATGCTACTGCTACCCGAACAGTAACTGTAAGTGCGGCATCTGTAGGAGGAACTATTGCAGGTAGCGCAACAGTATGTACAGGAACAAACTCTACTGTATTAACATTGAGCGGTCATACAGGAAATGTTACTCGTTGGGAATCTTCACCTTCAAGCACTTTTGCTTCCGCAGTTACAAGTATTGCTAATACAACAACAACATTAACAGCGACGAACTTAACAGCAACCACTTACTACAGAGCGGTAATTACAAGCGGTTCATGTGCTGCTGCAAATAGTGCAACAGGAACCGTTACAGTTAATCAACAATCAGATGCACCTACATCAATAAGTGGAACAACGGATATTTGTAATGGATCGAGTACCACTCTAACTGCGAATGGTGGCATAGCAGGATATGATGCAGATTATGTGTGGTATTCTTCGGCTTGTCCAACAGATATCTATACGCAGGAATGGGCAACACAACCGTTTACTTTAACAAATACAACTCAGAATTCTTTAAGTAATGGTGTATTAAACGTTACATCAACTACTGATGATCCTATGATTACTATGTCTGGTTTGGGTTCATTTGATCCTAGCACATACCGTTATATTAATATCAGATATAGAGTTACTGCAGGAACAGCAAACGACCTTGAGATTTTCTTCTTCAATACAGCACATAACAATGCTGTAGCCGGAGAATCAGTGTCTGAAATTTTAGTTAGTGACAATACATGGAGAACAGTATCACTAGATATGTGGACTGATCCTCAATACAAGACGGGTGGAAATATCACAGGATGGCGTTTTGATTGTGCAAGAGCACCATTCGTAACTATGGATATTGATTTTATTTCATTATCAACGCAGGCATTTATAGGATCTGGGTCAACATTTAGCGTATCTCCTACGTCTACAACCAATTACTACGTTAGCTATAAAGGTGGATGTAATACAACATCTTGTGCATCAACCTCTGTAAATGTTAGCCCAACATCAGTTGGCGGAACGGTTGCAGGAAGCGCGACTGTATGTACAGGAACAAATACTACTACGCTAACATTGAGCGGTCATACAGGAACAATTACACGTTGGGAATCATCACTTGACAACTTTGCAACTGCAGGAACAAGTATTGCCAATACAACCACCACATTAACAGCGACCAACTTAATAGCAACAACTACATATAGAGCAGTAGTAACAAGCGGTTCTTGTGCAGCAGCAAATAGTGCTACAGCAATAGTAACAGTAAGTCCGGCAGTAAACTACGGTACAGTAGCCTCTGGCAATCAAACGATATGTAACGGCGCTACGCCTAGCTCTATGAGTGTAAGCGGAGCCGTAGGTTCGGGAAGTTTCACCTATCAGTGGTATTCACAAAGTGGTATAGTAACTGCACCAACAGGATCATCTACTGCAGGGTGGACTAGTCTAGGTACTACAGGCGGGGCAAATACAGCAACTTACACTCCGGCTTCAGGAATATCCTCTAGCACAACTTATGCTTGTTTAGTCACTCCTGGCGGAAGTCCTACTTGCGGAACAGCTACATGGGCAACATCGGCAAGACAAGTAACGGTAAGCGCTCCACTTAGTGTTTCGCCTGGTGGCGTTAGTGATCAATTATTGGTTTGGTTGAAGGCCGATGCAGGAACATCTTCGCTTGGAACATCCTGGCAAGATCAGGGTTGCAATGCAAACCATTATGCCACTGTAAGTGGACCAACGGTAATTTCAAATGATATTAATTTTAACCCTGCCATTGAGATTTTAAGTGGCGGTTTTAATGGCCCTGCAGGTGCCGCAATAGGCACTAGCTGGACGCTGTTTTCGGTGCATCGACTCTTGCCTTCGGATGCTAATGGAAGATTAATTGATGGCGCTACAGGGAATAATCTTTTAGGAAATCATGGTGTATACTCTAACGGAATATACTTGAACGGTAATCCTGCAGAGTACGAAGCAGGTATTGCCACCACCACAAACACACAAACTCAAACTTTATATTGCTATAGCCGAGACAACGCTACTGGTAATATTATTGTTAGGGTAAATGGAGATTTATTAAAAACATTTACTTCTACAAACACTGCATCGGGGATTATTTGGGATTTGAATCAGGGTGCATATGCTGGTGAATCAAGTGATGCTAGAATGGGTGAGTTTATTGTATTTAATAAAGCCCTAAGTGCAACCGAAATATTAAAAGTAGAAGCCTATTTAGCAACTAAATACGCCATAGTATTAAGCAATGCCGATGGTGGAACAGGAGGAGATTTTGTTTCAACAGGGGGCACAACCTATTGGGATGCTTCGGCAAGCACTGCATATAGCAATGAAATAGTGGTGTTAGGTAAAGATGCTAACACTGGATTAACTCAAAAGCAATCAAAATCTAGCGATGATTCTTTAAGAGTTTATGTGGGTTCTTTTGCGGCTGCAAATACCTCAAATGCAGGAACAATAACTAACGATCAATCCTTTCTAGTTTTAGGCCACAACAATGGTAAATTAAAAGCGAACTACCTTTCTTCACTCGAAAAACCTTCGGGAATTACCAGTAGATTCCAAAGAGAGTGGAAGGTGGTAAATACCAATTTTACTGATAATTTCACCTTACGCGTGCAATATGATAGTTCGACTGCCATAACATTATCACATCTTAGGTTATTGGTAGATGACGACGGTAATTTTTCTAATGCAACGGCTTATGGTACCGCCGATGGATTAACTTTTTCTCATGGTTCAATAATTATATCGGGCATTAGCACCAGTATGATTCCTTCAGGTTCAACCAAGTACATAACCATAGGATCAACAAGTACGAGCACCACTCTGCCCGTGAATCTTCTCTCATTTGATGCGGTTTTACAAGATGGTTTTGTGGAGCTAAGTTGGGAAACTGCATCTGAAATAAACAACGATCACTTTGTGGTAGAAAGATCAAATGATGGCGTAAACTGGACTTCTTTCGCAAAAGTAAAAGGAGCAGGAAATTCAAATTCAACATTATCATACTTTCAAGCAGATGTTGCTAATTTTACAGGTGTAAGATACTACCGATTAACTCAGGTAGATTTTGATGGTACCAAAGAAACGTTTAAAGCAATTGATGTCTCGAAAATAGCTACTGCGCCTTTTGAAATTAAAGTGTTTCCTAACCCTATGAATGAAGAAGTTAAAGTGAGTTTTTTCGCCGACAAACAGGGTTATAGTCGCTTTAGAATTTATGCTGAAAGCGGCCAGGAAATGTATGGTGGTTTAGTGGGAACTGTGCAAGGAGAAAACTCTTTCAACTTTAATACATCTTCTTTTACTGAAGGCATATATGTATTCAAAATAGAAAAAGAAAATGGTGTTGTAAGCACAGTGAAAGTTGTGAAATAAATTTTACAAAGTAAAAAACCCCTTTACCCTTAGTGTAGGGGACAGCCTTGTGGTTTTTTTAAAATACGGGCAACAACTTTTTAGTCAGCCGATTTAGAACTTTTTGCTATAAAACCACGAATGCTAAAGATGCCTTTAATGGTTCTGTTAGTCCAAATAACTTCTCTCAAAGGCTTTATTTGAATTTGAGAAGTTTTCTTGCTTGTGCAGTTGCACGCAAGGTTCTGCGAAAAACAGCAAGAATTATTACCCTAAAGGACTGCCGATGGTATTCAATGACAAGCTGTTTTTTACAATTTTCACGAAGAGTTAAAACATAATCTTATAACTACCCACCGGGAAGAATCCCAGCTGATATTCTGTTTTCACATCTTTATTTACGTTGTCGTAAACTTGTTGAAACACATTCTTGGTATCTAAAATATTTTGCACGTTGAATGAAATTTCTTGCGTTATTTTTTTAGAGTTGATGCGTATACCTGCTTTTAAATCGGCGCGAAAATAATCGTAAAAACGATGATTGTAAATGTCGGTCTCGTCGAACACAGCTTTACCCGCCAATATAGATTTTGCTAAGTCGATAGTTATATATCTTTTACCTCCTGCATAGGTTATTTTGGCATCAATTTGCAATACCATTTTTTTACTCAAATTGAATTCTGCACCACCTAAAATATTGGCTGCATAATTTCCATTAAACGCAGTGCTGTGCTCTATACCATCGCCCCCTACGTATTTAGAATCGTACAAAGAACCACTAAATAAAAAGTAATATCCTTTGTTAAAATTACGCTCTAAAGTTAACTCCACACCTATATTTTTACCTGTGCCATTATTTTGCAAACTGTCTACGCGTGGAAAAGTAAAATCGCTGCCAAAATTAGCCAAGCTGAAATACGAGTTTTGTAACACTGGCACTCCCAACAATTGCTGATAATATCCTTCTACTTTCACACGCGAATGTGCAGTGAAAGAATGGTTGTAGCCCAACACTAAGTGATTGCTGCGCGAGAAATCTAAATTTTGATTCGTACGCACCATTGCATTGCCCACAGCTGTTTCAAGCAAATAAACGCTAAAGGGTTGTATTTGCGAATGCATACCAGCGCCCAACGAAACAGTGTTGTTTTTTGCCATATCCCAAGAGATACCACCACGAGGTTCTATAGCATAAGAATTGTTGAGCGTTAGGTGTTGATAATGCGCACCAATATTGGCTCTTAGCTTGTCGCTAAATTTATGTTGCCATTGCGAATAAGCTTGCAACAAAGAAGTATTTCCTGTAAAATCATAGCCTGTAAACCATTGGTAATTGGAACGAAATTTCTCGTAATATCTTACAGAATACAAATCTACAATCACTCCGCTTTTCCAAGTATTTCGTGCATTAAATTTAGTGTTGATATACCAATTGAAAGAGTATTTAATTTCGGCTGTGTTGTTGTCGTAAATTAGTCCCGGGTTGTTGTAATCTTTATCCAAAGAATCGCCACGCACTGTTTGCGAAATTCCTGAAGCAGCAAACACTGATTTCATGTGCGTTTTTTCTGTAAAGTAGAAGGTATGGCCAATGCCCGCTACACCCATTTGCGAAATCAAATAAGTATTGGTGCCTTGTTGTGTGTAAGAAACATCGCCATCTTTTTGCGCTCTATCGGCCAAAATAGAAATGCTGCTGTAGCCTCCTACACCAAACATTTCGAGTTTTCCGTATTTTTTATTCATAGGAATATCGATGTTGAAAGTTAAATCTTGGTATTGCGGAATGGCAGATACGCCAAAGGAAATGCCCACGGCATTAAATATTCCTAAAGTAGAATAACGATAATTTGCCATGTAAGAAGCCTTGCTTTTTTGACTAAACGGACCTTCAACGCCCAGCTCAACGCCATTGAATCCAAACATCCCCGTTCCTTCAAATTTTTCGTTGTTACCATGCCGCAGTTTTAAATCGAAAGCCCCCGCCAAAGCATTACCGTAATCGGCCGGGAAAGCACCCGTCATAAAATCTGATTTCGCTAGGTTATTGTTGTTGAGAATGCTGATGGCTCCGCCTGTGCTACCCAGCGACCCAAAGTGATTGGGATTAGGAATATTTATGCCATTCAAGCGCCACAATATACCCGCTGGGGAGTTACCACGAATGATAATGTCGTTGCGGTTATCAGAAGCAGAAATTACGCCGGCATAATTCATCGCCATTCGCGATACATCACTCAAACTACCCGCAAACCGTTCGGTTTGTTTGGGCGACATACTTACGTTGCTAGTGGTAATCATTTCGTTCTCTGCCTTGTTGTCTTTTTTAGCCGAAATTTTTATCTCATTCACTCTAGTTACTTTCTCGTCCATTTCTATTTCGAGGTACAATTCTTTACCCGATTTCACCTCTTGATTTTCAAGAAAAATGGGGTGATGTGCAATCGACGAAATAGAAATTGTTTGCCGGCCTACAGGCACTTTTTCTAATTTAAAAAATCCTTTGCCGTCGGAAGCTGTAGCAATTTCTGGGTCACTGTTTTCTACTTTAACCGTAGCGCCAGCAATAGGCGATTTCGAGTTTTTATCGATGATTTGTCCGCGCACCGCTTGCGTTAACTGTGCCTGCATTTGCAAAGCACAAAAAGCAAAAATCATCAAAAAGAAATTTTTCACAGCCTAGGTTTAAGTCAGCAAAAATAGAGATATCCATTTATTAAAAATATCTTTATAGCTTAAATTAACAAAATGAGGATCATTTTACTAGCAGTTATTACGCTGCTTTTTTTTAGCGCCACCGCACAAGAATTAACTACCGATACCCTCACACATAAAGGAAAATTATGTTATGTGTATCCTTACAAATTTGAGTGGAAAAAACCATATAGAGGAAGAAGATTCTATCAAGAAAACACTGAGATTCCACCCATATTCGATTCGCTACCGAGCGGCAATTACGTGATGCTTCATGCCTTTAAACCTACTTTTCAAAACAAAAGAAAAAACAAACACGGTAAGCTTAAGCCTATTGTAGGCGCCGAGTTTAGTGTTGAAAAAGGCAAATTGAATGGCAAAGTAGTTTATTATGATTATAGCGGACAGAAGCGAAAAGAGGGCTATTTTAAAAATGGTTTGAAAGATGGTGAATGGTTATTTATTTCTACCTATTACAGCCGAGAAAAAAAGAAAGCAGTGCCATATTTGTCGGGAATTTACACCTATAAAGACGGCTTAGAAGATGGATTGCAAAAGGAACTCAATGCCAACGAAAAACCTGTTGAAGAGTGCATTAAAAGAGGTAATGGTTTTATTGATTATTATAAAGTTTATTATCAAAACGGACAAGCATTTATCGACCTTCGTGCAGATTCGGTGACGGAGCTTAATAAAGCTAGTTTGTGGCCATTACAATTTGGGGGAAGTTTGGTTTACGATACTGCTGTTACTGTGATAGATTTCACTAGAATGACAACGAAGCAGTTAAAGCAATATCGAAAACTATACGGAACCTCATTGGTTTCTGTAAATTCCGATAACGATTACTACATCAGTGATTACAAGAGCGGCTATCAAGTGCCTTCAGAAATTCCCTTTGTTGCCTACCATGAAAATGGCGAAGTATTGGGAAGATTTTCTGGCTTTTCAGCCTTGGATAAATGGAGTTTGCAGTTCGATACCATTTACAATCCTATTAAAAAACCTGCTCTCATTAAAGTTACGCTTGCCGACTCTAACGATCATGCTCGTTTTCGCTTAGATTATTACAAGCCCACAGGTGCTTTGGTGAAGCAAACGTACTATGTTTTAGACAGCATTGGCGAATACAAAAACTACAGAAGAGATAAAGTTGTAGATGGGGAAATGCAAACTCTTACGGCCGATTTTTCTTATTTCTACAGCAGCGATTGGAGTGGCAAAAAATTAGATTCTTTGTACTTACTTTCGGTTGAAAAAGCGGCTTATGCGAGTACCACCACTTCTACGTACATGTCGCCCAACATTCCGTCCAAAAAATTTGAAAATGAAATAGACAGTGCCACTGGTTTTCAAACTTATTACACTATTTTAAAATACGATACAGCTGCATTTCAATATAAAATTACAGCCGATTTAGGCAGAATCTCTGTGCATGGTTTTTACCATTGTGATACCTCGCAAATGGCTGTTCTTAGGCTAGAAAATGTGCTGAATAGATTTCTTTCTAATAATGAAGGAGAATATATTGAAGAAGAAGAAGCTGAACAATACAAAACAGTTTTAGATTCGATGCAACTTTTCGCAGATGGAAAACCATTTACAGGAAATGTAATCGCAAGCTACGGCAAAGGTAAAGATACTTTTACTTTTAAAGATGGAAACCTATTGTTTGATGTAAGTGCCCGAATTGGTTTGATTGATTTTGGCGTGTATGGTCCCGATTTTAAATTAACCATTATCTTTAAAAACGGCCGAATTCAATCGCTTAGCGACAAAGGGAAAAAGTTTGAATCGAACTTTACTTTTACCAACAATATGGCCGATGGAAAATCTAAAGGCTATATTAAAAGTGGTGGCAAAAAACGCTTGGCTTTTGAAATTAATACTATCGATGGTGTTTATCATGGAGTAGCAAAATCGTACGCTTACCTGAGAAAAAAACAGCAAAAAGACGATCAGAAATATTATCTCTCACACATACAACATTTCAATACAGGATTAGCAGTTGATACTCATGCTTACTACTACCCAAATGGCAGCTTCGAAAGATTTAGTGTGTACAATGAAAAAGGAGAATTAAACGGCAATAATGTTCAATATTACAGAGATGGTAGCATTTCGAG
>CAMDPJ010000075.1 GCA_945903925.1 Chryseobacterium gleum | reverse complement strand
ATACGGTGTACAATCATAGCGAACAAATCATTTCTAAAGGTGTTGTTTCAACTACTTTTCCTTGCACAGAAAACAATGTGGGTACTATCGTTAAAATCTATTTTCCCCAGATAGCGCTCAAATTAGCCGCTAAATTGCCTCAGCCTACGGTGCTTAAAGCTCAGCCTGTAAATGCCGCTGATAGTAGAATATTGGTTGAAGAAGAAGTGATAGAGGAGGACAAGTAAAATCTCATTTTTCATTACACAGTTCGTCATTGTGAGGTACTCCGAAGCAAGCTCATTTTAATTAGTTTTGCGTTATAAGGTTGCTTCGGGGTACCTCGCAATGACGTACTATCTGTTTTTTCTCGCAACAAAAAAGCGCCCGTTAACCAACGGACGCTTTCAATTTCATTCCTCTAATCTTTACATTCCCCCACCCCCTTCAATAATATCATCCATATTAAAATTGAAGTCGCTGTTTTTCTCTTCGCAATCAAAGCGCACCCCGCCTAAGCTGGCTGGCTTCTCTATGGCAGCCTTAGATATTTTTAAGTCTCTGTCTTTGTATAAACTATTCATATAGTAGCCCCAAATAGGCAAGGCCATGTTGGTGCCCATACCCAATCGTAAGGAGGTGAAATGAGCACTACGGTCGTCGCAACCTACCCAGACACCAGTCACTAGATCGGGCGTAATACCCATAAACCATCCGTCAGATTGGTTTTGCGTTGTACCCGTTTTTCCTGCGATTTTAATAGAGTATGGAATGTTACCGTACGGTTTTGCAGATGAACGCAAACGAATACCCGTGCCGTATGTTTTTTCTCCTTTAATTATGGGGCCATAAGCTGCAATACCGGATAGCAATTCCACCATTTTGAAGGCTGTTTCCTCGCTCAAAGCTTCACGCGTTTTAGGGTGTGAATTGAAAATCACATTTCCATTTTTGTCCTCAATTCTTAAAATATAAGTAGGCTCTACCCAAACACCTTTATTGGCAAAACAAGAGTAGGCCGCTACCATTTCTTTCAACGAAATATCTGGGGTTCCTAAACAAATCGAAGGCAGCATATCAAGTGGTGAAGTGATACCACAACGGCGTGCTACGTCGATGATCGCTTCTGGTCCGTATTCGTGCATAAAGAAGGCCGATACGTTATTTATGGAGTTTGCCAAGGCGATTTTTAACGTGACTACCTCGCCATCTAACTTAGATACTTCTGAGTTTTTGGGTGTCCAACTGGATTGTATGCCATACATTCCTTGCGGAAAGGTAACTGGATTGTTCAATACTTTATCGCATGGTCCCCAACCATTCTCCACCGCAGTGGCATAAACGAATGCTTTAAAGGTTGAACCTACCTGACGGCGGCCCTGACTCACATGATCGTATTGGTAATGCTTGTAATTGATACCGCCTACCCACGCTTTGATATAGCCTGTTTGAGGGTCGACAGATAGCATACCCGTTTGTAAATACCATTTTGCGTAATGCACAGAATCGCGCAAACTCATAATAGTATCTTTCTCGCCTTTCCAAGTGAAAATGTTGGTTTTAATTGGTTTGTTGAAAGCACGCACGATAGAATCATCGAATGGTTTCCAAACACGCTGATAAGCTTTCCACGCCCTATCTACATCTTCTTGGATGTCTTTTCTTTCGTTGCGTAGCTCTTCCATTCTTTCCTTCAATTGATCTACAGAATCTGTGAATGCTAAAGCTTTTTCTGCGCCGAGAGGAGAGTTGGCCGTATCGCGTTTGTAGCTGTTTAGCTGACTTTGGTAGAAATACCTGTTCTCTTCCATTGATTTTAAACGCGCTCCATAGCTGTTGTCAGGGTCTTTGTATTTTAAGTATTTTGCTAAGGCCTTGCGAATATGCAAGCGTTGGTCTAATTCTGCATTGTACCGCGATGATGAGCGAATACCTTCTACAATAATTTTATCTACTTGCTCTTTGTACTGTTTTTCATTTACACCTTCAAAATAGAAAGGAGCCATTTTTTTGTACACACCGCTTTTATTTTTCCAGTGTTTGAAAAACACATCTTGCAATTCACCACCTAAGTGACTCTTCACCGCATTCTCTGCGTAAGTCTGCATTTTGCTATTTATAGTGGTGTAAATCTTTAAACCATCGCGGTACAAACTGTAGTTTGCGCCTGTGCTCGGATTGATGTTTTTAGAACACCAATCGCTCATGTATCTTCTCAATTCTTCACGAAAATAAGTGGCAGCTCCTTCTTTGTGAGAGGCTAAAGAAAGTTTTAATCCTAAAGGCAATATTTTTAATGAATCGCGCTGTTTTGGGGTGATGATATTGCTGCGTACCATCTGCGTCATTACTACATTTCTTCTATACAAGACCGTGTCTTCTCTGGTTTTTCTAACCGGATTGTATAGTGATGGATTTACGCACATACCCACAAACATAGCTGCTTGTTGCATATTTAACTCACTTGGTAGTTTGCTGAAATAAATTCGTGACGCCGATTTAATACCTACCGCGTTGTTGATAAAATCGACTTTATTGAGGTACATCGTCATCAACTCTTCTTTGGTATAATGTCTTTCCAAACGGACGGCAATTACCCATTCTTTTAATTTTTGAATCACCCGAACCACAATATTGTCTGCTGGTTTTTCGGTAAATAAAAGTTTAGCCAATTGTTGCGTTAAGGTACTTCCTCCACCGTCTTTCCCCATACCTTTAATGGCGCGTGCTAAAGCTCGAGGGTCAATACCTGCATGCTCAAAAAATCGTTCGTCTTCGGTAGCAACTAAAGTTTGAATAACAATAGGTGAAATCTCTTTATATTCAACATTAGAGCGATTTTCCTTAAAAAAAGTTCCCAATAAAACTCTATCAGAGGAGTAAATCTCAGCAGCTAAATTACTTTTTGGGTTTTCCAATTCATCGAACGAAGGAAGCGCGCCAAAAAGTTCCCATTCTGAAATGGCGTAGAAGAGTAGAAAAACCAATAGAACGGCGCTAAAAAAGAAGCCCCAAAACCATTTCAGTTGCTTGCTGTATTTTTTTATTGAATCTTTTAATGCCATTGCCGTGATTGTTTGCTCAAAATTATGGAAGTGAAATTAGACTTTTTTTTGCAAATTGTAATTTTAGTTTCATCTTGGCGCTGACTTTTTTTGGAAACCAACGAACCTATTTTATTATAAACCAATTTTGTACAGAACTTTGCATTCTAATATTTTTGATGTAGGTATTTCTATAGGGTACAAATTTGAGATTTCTTGCACAGCATATTAAAACGCTACTCACGCAATGAGTAGCGTTTTGTTTTTTTAGCTAAATTCGTGTAATGATAAGTATCGATAATACTCTTGTTTCCGATGATTTACTTAACACGCGTTTTGTTTGTGATTTAAGTTCGTGCAAGGGGGCATGCTGTGTGGAAGGCGATAGCGGCGCACCCTTAGAAGAAGAAGAGCTAAGCATTTTAGATGACATCTATGAAGAGGTAAAACCATATATGTTGCCCGCTGGAATTGAAGTGGTAGAGAAAAATGGTAAATACAATATAGATAGCGATGGTGATTTTGTAACGCCTTTAGTGAACAATAGAGAATGTGCTTATGTTTTTTATGATGAGAAAGGCGCTACCAAATGCGCTATAGAGAAGGCGCATCTCGATGGTAAGATAGCTTTTAAGAAGCCAATCTCTTGTCACCTCTTTCCTGTAAGACTCGCTAAATACAGTACTTTTACAGCAGTTAATATTCAATCTTTAGATATTTGTGCAGCCGCTTTTACCTGCGGAAACAAATTACAGGTTCCTGTGTATCGCTTTTTAAAAGAGCCATTAATTAGAAAATTTGGAAACGATTGGTTCGAAGCACTTGATGCTGTAGCCAAAGGTTAAAAGGTTTCGCGACTTATCAACCTAAGCCGTTTAATATTTTCAAAAAACTTTTTCCCTTCTTGGGCCGTTTCATTACTAAATTTAGAGGAGACATTACGTAGTCGGTCAATTACAAAAAAGTTCTGAATAATTGGAATTATTTGCCGTCTGAAATCTCTTTCGTTCTTTTTATTTTATGATTCATCAGCAAAATACGGTACTTACAATAATTTCCTGCTTTTATTGTTTAACAGTTGGAGTTTAAGTATCTGTTTAGTAAAGACATAAGTGGAATGTTAAAAACTTCATGCCTTTGTGAAAAACTATGAATTGATAGTCCCATAAATTTTATAAACTTTTGTAGCCTGCTTCGGTTAACCATTTACAACTGGTTAATCTTAACTCAAAAACGGTTGCGCAGTACACAGGAAACTCGCTCTCTTAATAGGGGAGAAGAAGATATAGTCGAATTTATTGAACAAAAAAATTAGGTCAAATGAACGAACAAGAAATTAAAATAACAGCGAATCAAGAGTCTGAATTAAATCAGATTCTACCAAACAATAAAATACACGTGGAAGAACCTATTTTAAAAGAAAGCAGCGATCGTTTTGTTTTGTTTCCGATAGCGCACAGCGATATTTGGGATATGTACAAAGCACAACAGGCAAGCATTTGGACTGCCGAAGAGATAGATTTATCTGCTGACGTTTTAGATTGGGAAAATAAATTGAACGACAACGAGCGTCATTTCATCAAGCACGTATTGGCTTTCTTCGCTGCCAGCGATGGTATTGTTAACGAAAACTTAGCAGAGAATTTCTTAAGTGATGTGAAGTACACCGAGGCTAAGTTCTTTTACGGTTTTCAAATCATGATGGAAAATGTACACTCTGAAACTTACTCGTTGTTGATTGATACTCTAATCAAAGATCCTAAAGAGAAAACATATTTGTTTAATGCAGTGGATACTATTCCTTGTGTTAAGAAAAAGGCTGATTGGGCTTTGCGTTGGATTGATGGCGGTTCTTTTGCCGAAAGATTAGTGGCTTTTGCCGCGGTAGAAGGTATCTTCTTCTCTGGTTCTTTCTGCTCTATCTTCTGGTTGAAGAAAAGAGGTTTGATGCCAGGATTGACTTTCTCTAACGAATTGATTTCTCGTGACGAAGGTATGCACTGCGATTTCGCTTGTTTGCTATACACTAAGCACTTGCTAAACCAATTGCCAAAAGAAACTGTTCAGAAAATTATTACTGATGCAGTAGAAATTGAAAAAGAATTCGTGTCGGATGCTATACCAGTGAAATTAATTGGAATGAACGCCGACATGATGTGTCAATACATCGAGTTTTGTGCCGATAGATTGTTGCAAGAACTAGGTAACAATCGTGTGTACAACACAGAAAATCCTTTCGATTTCATGGAGTTGATTTCTCTTCAAGGAAAAACCAATTTCTTCGAAAAACGAGTAGGAGAGTACCAAAAATCGGGTGTGATGAGCAGCAAGGAGGATAATAAATTTAGCTTAGACGCCGACTTTTAGTACTTCGTAAAACAATAAAATAATTCAAGGTTAAAGTTTTGGTTCAGCGGTTGGACATGGGATTTTAATCTGTAAATCATAAATCAGGTAAGCGTATGTTTGTAGTAAAAAGAGACGGAAGAAAAGAGTCGGTTAAGTTCGACAAGATTACAGCGAGAATCCAAAAACTATGTTATGGATTGGATCCTTTAGTGGATTCGGTAAGTGTTACGATGAAGGTGATTGAAGGATTGTATGATGGTGTAACGACGATTGAGCTGGATAATCTTGCTGCCGAGATCGCTGCGTCGAACACTACAAAACATCCAGATTACGCATTGTTAGCTTCTCGTATCGCGGTTTCTAACTTACACAAAAACACTAAAAAATCTTTCTCAGATACGATGAAAGATTTGTACGAGTACTTCGATCCTAAAACAGGAGAGAAGGCTGCTTTATTGGCTAAAGACGTGCACGAAATTATTCAAGCAAACTCTGAAATGTTAGATTCTTCTATCATTTACGATAGAGATTTCGGCTACGATTATTTCGGTTTCAAAACCTTAGAGCGTTCTTATTTATTGAAGATGAACGGTAGAATCGCCGAGCGTCCTCAACAAATGTTGATGCGTGTTTCTATTGGTATCCACAAAGAAGATATCTCTTCTGCTATTGAAACTTATAATTTAATGTCGGAAAGATGGTTTACCCACGCTACACCAACATTATTCAACGCTGGTACACCTAAACCACAAATGTCTTCTTGCTTCTTGTTAACCATGAAGGACGACAGCATCGATGGTATTTACGATACTTTGAAACAAACAGCTAAAATCTCTCAATCTGCGGGCGGTATTGGTTTAGCTATTCACAATATTCGCGCAACTGGTTCTTACATCAAAGGAACAAATGGTACGTCAAACGGTATCATTCCAATGTTGAAAGTATTTAACGACACTGCCCGTTACGTGGATCAAGGTGGTGGAAAAAGAAAAGGTTCTTTCGCTATTTACATGGAACCTTGGCATGCCGATATTTTCGATTTCTTGGATATGAGAAAGAATCACGGTAAGGAAGAATTACGCGCTAGAGATTTATTCTTCGCTTTATGGATTCCCGATTTATTCATGAAACGTATTGAGGAAGATGGCAACTGGACTTTATTCTGTCCTAATGAGTGCCCTGGTTTAGCAGATGTTCATAGCGAAGAATTCGAGAAATTATATACCAAGTACGAAAAAGAAGGTAAAGGAAGAAAAACAATCAAAGCACAAGAATTGTGGTTTGCTATATTGGAATCTCAAACCGAAACTGGTACGCCTTACATGCTTTACAAAGATGCTTGTAACAGCAAATCGAACCAACAAAATTTAGGTACTATTCGTTCTTCTAACTTATGTACTGAAATTATTGAATACACTGCTCCAGATGAAGTTGCGGTTTGTAACTTGGCTTCGTTAGCATTGCCTAAGTTTGTAGACAGCAATGGTGAATTTGATCACCAACGTTTATTTGACATTACTTATGTTGCTACCAAAAACTTGAACAAAATTATCGATAGAAATTACTACCCAGTACCTGAGGCGAAAAACTCAAACATGAGACACCGTCCGATTGGCCTAGGAGTTCAAGGTTTAGCAGATACTTTTATAATGATGCGTTTGCCATTTACTTCCGATGAGGCTAAAAAATTAAACAGCGAGATTTTCGAAACAATGTATTTCGCAGGTTTAACAGCTTCTAAAGATTTAGCACAAGAAGAAGGTGCTTACGAAACGTACGCTGGCTCTCCAATTTCTAAAGGTATTTTGCAACACGATATGTGGAATGTAACTCCATCTTCTCGTTGGAACTGGAATGAATTGAAAGGTGAGATTAAGAAATATGGTGTGCGTAACTCATTGTTGCTAGCGCCAATGCCAACAGCTTCTACTTCTCAAATTTTAGGAAATAACGAGTGCTTCGAACCTTATACTTCTAATATCTATTCAAGAAGAACTTTATCTGGTGAGTTTGTTATTGTAAACAAACACTTGATGAAAGACTTAGTGAAATTAGGTTTGTGGAATGATGATTTGAAAAATGAATTAATTGGCGCAAACGGTTCGGTACAAAACATCGATGTTATTCCAGATAATATTAAAGAATTGTACAAAACAGTTTGGGAGATGAAGATGAAAGACATTATTGATATGGCTGCCGATCGTGGTGCTTTTATTGATCAATCTCAATCATTGAACTTGTTCATCGAGAATCCAAACTTCGCGAAGTTAACATCAATGCACTTCTACGGATGGAAAAAAGGTTTGAAAACTGGTATGTACTACCTAAGAACTAAAGCTGCTCGCGATGCTATTAAATTTACGGTTAAGAAAGAGGAGATCATTAATGAAGTTCCTTCTGAAGTTAGTTCAGTAGGTGTTGCAAAACAAGCGCAGGTTGAAGAGGTTTTAACGCTTGAACAACGTCAGGCAGAGATTGCTTGTTCATTGGATAATCCAGATGCTTGCGAAGCTTGTGGAAGTTAATATCACTTGATATAAGATATAAAAAAAACCCTCGAAATTTCGAGGGTTTTTTTTATTTACTAATGTAGCATGAATTCAAGAATGAAAAATCATGAGATGTATTATGGGTAAGTGTTTTGAGAGTGCTAGGGTGATTGATGTGGTGGAGGGTTTGTTGGGGGAGTGATTTAAAAATTTGTCTTTTTTACCCAGTACGTCATTGCGAAAATCCGTCAGCTGACGGATGAAGCAATCTCATCATGATAAAGTAATATTAATTTGAGTTTACGGAATAAGGTTGCTTCGGGGTACCTCGCAATGACGAACTGGGTGTGATGTGCTATGTTTAAAGTGTGTTACATGAGCTGTGTTTTCTACTTCAACACCACCTCCACCGCCTTCTTTGCATCCTCCTCACTCCTAAACTCCACCTTCCTTTTCAATGGCAATTTCCAACCACTTTTGCTTTCAATCAGCACAAAAAATTTCTTTCTTTTCTTTTCAATTTTAGCGCTTAAAATCTCCTCTTTTTGCAATACATCGCTGGTTGATTTATTAAGCAAAGAAAAAGGCAAAGGAAGGAACAATAAGAACATAAACACAACTAGTAAATCTACCCACAACACTTGTTCTTTTTCGATGATGATAAAGGTTTTAGCGGCAATAGAAGAAACTATGCACACGATTAGCACAAAGAATAAGAAATTGTTCACGCCAACGTACTCTGCTTTTTGAGGGTAGACGTTGTTTTTAGCGATTACTATTTCTTTTTCGAGCAAGTATAATTTTTCGTTTTCGTTGATGGTAATGAACTCTGCATTTTTAAGTTTTTCATTCTTCGCATCCATCGGATTTTCAATCGCAAATCCTGCTTCGTTCAATATGTTTAGCGCTCTTTCGATTTCATTTTTGCTATCGTACAAGCGCATTGTTTTTTGCATCTGTTTTCCTTCATCGTTTACAATAAGCATATCCAATTCGTGGAAACCCAATTTGCCTGTGATGAACTTTATGCTTTCGATGTTTTTATGCGGTATGCAATTGCTTTTGAGCAAAGGAAGCGCTTGTCTTTTGATGCGTTTTAAATCCCAAATGGTTAAGAAAAGCAATAAGGCCAAAGGGTAAAATCCGGTGATGTAAGTCATTACCAAAATAGCAATAGTTACTGCAGCGTTCAACAGGATTTTTACTGTTTTCACTTCGCTCACTTTATTCATGTCTATTACAACATCACGAGGCTCAATAAATTCTCTATCATTAATCACCAACAAATCGTTGTAGATATGGCAATACAATCCCGATTGCAAAGCGAATATTTTATTTAGTGCTGATGTTTCCATGAATAATTATATTTTTACGCCACTAAAGTAAATAAACTATATGGTTACTTCAGAACAATATAAAGGAATTGTGCAGCGCGTGGGCGCGTTAAAACAATATCTTTGACGTCGATAAGAAAGTCATAGAAATACAGGAAGAGGAGGAAAAGACACAGGCTCCCGAATTTTGGGACGATGCCAAGCGGGCAGAAACCATTCTTAAGCAAATCAGAATTAAAAAATCGTGGGTTGAAAGCTATAAAGCTGCGCAAGCTATGGCCGATGATTTACAGGTGATCATGGAGTTTTGTGCTGCTGGTGAAGCTACCGAAGAAGAGGTGGATGCTGCTTATGCCACGGTGCTAGAGAAGGTTGATGCGATGGAGTTTAAAAATATGCTATCCGGACCAGAAGATAGTTTAAGCGCGATATTAGAGATTAACTCGGGGGCGGGTG
>CAMDPJ010000074.1 GCA_945903925.1 Chryseobacterium gleum | reverse complement strand
TAGATTTCTTGTGCTGCGTTGATTACTACAATTTATTGTTTAATCTACTGTAGCTTGCGCCGTTGTGCACATTTTGGTAGTCTTTTCCTTTTTAAATTCCTTTGGCCATTCTACTTCTCATGGCTGATGCGCAGCAAGTAGTGATGGTTTTATTTTTATCTTTTAGCAAGTGCAATTGCTGCCCGATAATTCTTCTTTTGATCTTACGTCGGCAATAGTTCCATTTTTCATAACAATTGTTTTATAAATCAAAGGTAGGTTGATGAAAGAAGATGCACAGTGATGAATGTTACATAACAAAAAATCCGTACTGATTTTTGTCAGTGCGGATTTTGGTAACGGTATTTTGGTAGATTACCCTTCCTTTATTTCCTCTACATTTAAGCGAATTTTACCTTCAATATCATCCACAGGTAAATCGTTCACATCATTGCCAAAAGGATCTTCAATCTCCTCGGCAATTAACTCGATGCCAATCATGGTATAAAACACAATCATAGATACTGGTATCGACCACCAGCCAATAGTTTCAACAAAAGCAAACGGAAGCGATATTAAATAGATTAATAAAATTCTTTTCAAATGAATGGCGTATCCAAAAGGAATTGGCGTATTTTTAATTCGTTCGCACGCACCCAAAATATCTGTTAATTCGCTTATTTTATTTTCTAAAATTAAAAACTGTTCACCATTTATTTTTTTGTTGATCATAAGCTCATTTGTTCTTTTCGACAATTCAGCTAAGATGAAATTGGGTTTATGAGCTGCCTTATTGAAGGCAAAAATCATATCTGCAGGAATATGTTGTGCAACGCTTGAATAATCTTTCTCTCTAAGATTTTCTTTTAGAGTCCAAGGAAAAGCCTCTAATAATGTATAAACCACGCCATCTTCATGATTGATGTATGCTTTGTATTTCATGGCCAAATTCCTCACGGTATTAAGTAAAGCACCCAACTGTTTTCTGCCTTCCCACCATCTTTCATAAGCGGTATTAGTTCTAAAAACCAACAATAAACCAATTACCAAGCCCAATACGGTGTGGAAAGAGGCAGGGATATGAAAGATAGTCCAGTTGAAACCCAAATGAACAAATGTTAAAGCACCCACTAAAGCGCCATAAATTATTAAGCTAAAAAACACACCATCAAAATGGTATCCGCTACTTTTAAATAAAAATTTAAACCAATGTTTGTTGTCGTATTCAATCATTTTTTTTGTTTTTAAAGTTCTTCTAGCATTTTAATTACTTCTGTTTTTTTTCGCACAGAAACAGGCGCGTTAAATCCGTCGTTCATCAATAAATAATCGCCATCTATTTTTACAAATTCTTTGATGTATTTTGTGTTTACCAAGTGCGATTGATGCACGCAGCAAAAACCTTGGTCGGCTAATAAATCCTCGAAGTAATTTAACGTTTTGGTTACCAATAATTTCTTGCCTCCGCTAAAATGAAATTCGGTGCAATTAAGCAAGCTTTCGCAACGTAAAATATCGTTGATGTTTACAATGTGAATTTTGTCTTGCGTGCGTAAAGCCACTCGCTCGTTGGGCTTTTGGTGGTTTTTTAAAGAGTAGTTGAGTAGTTTGTATTTCTCGTTTTCGTTAAGTTTTTGAGAACGAAAATCATCGAGTGCTGCAGTGAGTTCGTGGGGGTAGAAGGGTTTCATTAAATAATCAATCGCTGCATAGCGAAATGCTTTTATTACTTGCACATCAGATGCGGTGATAAAAATAATTTTGAAGGAAATATCTTTTAAAATATCCAACAAATCGAAACCGCTACCATCTTGCATTTGAATATCGAGAAACAAAATATCGGGCTGCATATTTTTAAGCAATTTAGCGCCTTCAATTACGCCGTTTGCTTCGCCTATGATTTGAACATCGGAAGCGTAGGTTTCTAAATCTTTTTTAAGCTTAATGCGCGCTTGCTCTATGTCGGAGATGATGATAGCTTTTATCATAATTTGAATTTATCTACCTAGTTCGTCATTGCGAGATTTTTGTACCCAAAAATAAAGCAATCTCATCATGTTTTAATTACTATTTTCAAAATAAGTTTGCTTCATTTTTGGGTACAAAAATCTCGCAATGACGAACTGAACTTGCGAAATTGGTATTCTAACAATCACTTTTGTTCCCGAGGCATTTCCTCGTTCGTTGTACAAATCTATAATTTCTAGCGATTTAAGTTCATTATTTCATGAATTAAATCTAAACGTTCTTGAGTTACCAGAAGGACGGTTGTGAAAAGGCGAAATGGCAGAGGAGTCGACTTCCACTGATGCTCAAATTGGGGAGTATGCAAAAACAAATTAACGCATAATAGCTACCAAGGTTAATATTATTTTGGTTTGTCAATGCTTTTATGCTCACCTCCTTAAGTTATTTGGATTCATGCGGAAAACAGTTCAAATCTTAATTTGATTAATATTCTGAAGTCAAATACCAATAAAATAAAATATTTTTTTGAATCTACTTATAGCAATTGTTTAAAACTAGGTAATTAATTCTTCTTGTTAATATACTCTAACACATCATGCGTCACATTCAATGTTGAATCACCATACATAAAACCGTTGTTGCCTCTGGGATTGAATATGTATTTATATCCGTGTTCTTTTCCGTATTCGGCTACTTTTACATTGATTTTATCGTTCACTAATTTGGTGTACAAATCAGATGAATCTCTAATCATTTGTTCAATCGTGTTTTTCTTATTGTAAAGCGCATTCTTTTTTGCCTTTAGCTCGTTTAAGTATTCGTCTTCGGTGATTTTGCTGTTTTTTACTTCAACATTGATAGCCTCAATTTGATTCATGATTTGGTTCAATTCGGGACGCGTTTTTTGCTCTAAATCAGCCAGCTTTTGGTTGTATTGAATACTCTCGTTCATCTTCTCATAAATATGGTTGATATCGATGTATCCTGTTTTGAAATCAGGCGCTGATGAACCACAAGCTGTTAGTATTAAAATGGAGGTAATGGCTACGATTGATTTCATAAGAGTAATTTTATCCGCTTTTCAGCACTTGAATTTAATACAATTTTAAGAATTAATTAGTAATTTTCACGCCCTATGGCAGCAAATACTTTTGGAGAAATTTTTAGGGTAACCACTTTTGGCGAATCGCATGGCGTTGCATTGGGTGGTATTATTGACGGATGCCCTGCCGGACTAGAAATCGACCTGGCTTTTATTCAGAGTGAATTGGATAGAAGAAAACCCGGACAATCGAAAATTGTTACGCAACGCAAGGAGCCCGATGAAGTGGAGTTTCTATCGGGCATTTTTGAAGGTAAATCTACTGGAGTCCCTATAGGTTTTATCGTTAAGAACGACAACCAGAAATCGAAAGATTACGACCATATCAAAGATTCCTTTCGTCCGTCGCACGCCGATTTCACTTACACCGAGAAATACGGAAACCGCGACCATAGAGGTGGAGGAAGAAGTTCGGCAAGAGAGACTGTGTCGAGAGTGGTGGCTGGTGCCATTGCTAAATTGATGCTTAAAAAACTAGGCGTAAACATCACGGCTTATGTGTCGCAAGTGGGACCATTAAAACTCGATAAAAATTATTCTCAGCTCGACCTCAATAAAACCGAGAACAACATCATTCGTTGTCCCGATGAACAAATGGCCGAGCAAATGATTGAACTAATCGATTCTATTCGTAAAGAAGGCGATACCATTGGCGGTGTGGTAACTTGCGTGGTGCAAGGTACTCCTGTTGGATTGGGTGAACCTGTGTTTGATAAATTACACGCCGATTTAGGTAAAGCAATGCTAAGCATCAATGCTGTTAAGGGGTTCGAATATGGTTCGGGCTTCAACGGTTTGGTGTTAAGAGGTAGTCAGCACAACGATGCCTTCTACACCGAAAACGGAAAAGTGAAAACCAAAACCAACCATTCGGGCGGTATTCAAGGCGGTATTTCAAACGGAGAAGATATTTATTTCAATGTGGCTTTCAAGCCTGTAGCCACCATTATGCGCGATCAAAGTTCTATCGATAAAGACGGAAAAGAATCAACTGTAAGTGGTAAAGGAAGGCATGATCCTTGCGTGTTACCGCGCGCTGTGCCTATCGTTGAAGCGATGGCTGCACTGGTTTTAGTTGATCATTTTTTAAGAGCAAAATCTAACAAAATTTAATTTTATGATTAAGAAAATTCTTATCGGATTCCTAATTCTGATTGTTGTTTTGGTAGCTGCTGTGGCGGCTATTCCTTTTTTCTTCAAAGACGAAATTGTAGAAAAAGTTAAAGAAATAGCCAATGAAAATTTAAATGCCAAAGTTGATTTTGGCGATTTCGACCTCTCCATCTTTTCTACTTTCCCCAATTTTAAATTAGATATCGAAAAGGTATCGGTAATTGGTAAAGGTGCTTTCGATAAAGATACCATCGTTTATGTTGATGAGTTAAATTTAGAATTGGATATCAATTCGGTTCTCGATGGTAAAAAATACAAAGTGAATTCTTTTGAAGCAGATGGAATGGTGTTGAATGCTTTGTGGACGAAAGATGGAAAAAACTTTACGCTTACCGATATCATGTTACCCGATACTGCTGCTACTCCCGAGCCTTTAGAGCCCGAAGAAGCTGGCGACCCATTCGCTATGGTGTTCGAAAAATATGCACTTAACAATGCACGCATCGTGTACGATGATCCTTCTATTCCTTATAGAATGGAGCTCACCAACATGAATCATTCTGGCTCTTATACTTTAGATGGCGATCAGCATATCATGTCGACTAAAACCGATATGGAGGCTTTAACGGTTGATTTTGATGGCGTGAGCTATATCAAAAAAGCGAAAACAAATATTACGGCCGATTTAATTATGGATTTGGCGACATGGAAGTTTACTTTCAAAAACAACGAATTCAATTTGAATAACGTGGTCTTGGGCTTAGATGGTTGGTTCTCTATGCCTGATGAAGGTTTTGGAATGGACTTGAAATTCAATGCTAAACGTACCGACTTCAAAGATTTGTTTACCATGATTCCTGCAGTGTATCGCGAAGATATGAAGGATGTAAAAACAACCGGTAAATTCGAAATGAATGGACACCTTAAAGGTATGTTTACCGATTCTTTAATGCCTGCTTTTGGTTTCAATCTTAAAGTGATTAATTCTTCTTTCCGCTACCCTTCGGTGCCTAAAGCGGTGAACAATATCAATATCGATTTAGCGATTAACAATCTCGATGGTGTTTTCGATCATACCGTAATTGATTTGAATAAATTACACGCTGAACTGGGGCAATATCCTATCGATATGGACATGCATATTAAAACGCCTGAGAGCGATGCTGCCATTAAAGGAAATATTAAGGCCATGCTTAAGCTCGATGTAATTGGCGAAGTAATGCCTTTAGAAAAAGGTGAAGAATATCACGGAACAGTGAATGCCGTCATTGGGTTAAAAGGTAGATATTCTGCTATAGAAAGAGAAGAATACGACAAGTTTGATGCGCATGGTACTTTAGAATTAACCGATATTCAATACAAAGCAGCTGGTATGCCCGATGTGTTGATTACCAAAGCGGTATTGGCTTTCTCTCCTCAGTTTTTAGATTTAAGCACTTTTGAAAGTAAAATTGGCAATAGTGATTTGAGCATGAAAGGTAAAATTGAAAACTATCTGGCTTACTATTTAAGAGACGAAACTTTGAAAGGTAATTTCGTCATCTCATCAACCTTTTTCGATGTGAATCAGTTTATGACTGAAGACCCTGCCGACACCGCTGCTACAGCTACAACTGCTTCTGCCGATACTGCTTCTGGTACTGTAGAGATTCCTAAAAATGTTGATTTTGTGCTGACTTCCGATTTGAAGAGAATTAAGTACGATACTTATGATATCACCAATTTTGGCGGACAATTAATCATGAAAGATGGTGTGTTGAAATTTATAAACAACAGCTTTAAATTGTTGGATGCCGATTTCAAATTATCTGGTCAGTACCACGCTTTAGATATCAAAAAACCTTATGCCGATTTGAAGTTTGAAGTAAAGAATTTAGATATTCCTAAGGCTTACGCCAACTTCAATACCATTAAAAAATTGGCTCCTATTTGCGAGAATACTGAAGGGAAATTGAACTTGATCTTAGACGTTAAAAACAACTTTACACCCAATATGGATGTAGACTACAACAGTATCGATGGTAAAGGAACTTTGTTCATTCAACAGGCTAAAGTCAAAGAATCTAAATTCACCAAAGGTTTAGCTGCCGCAGTGAAAAACGACAAATTCAACAATTTAGAATTAAAAGATTTAAAAATCTATTTCACCATCGCCAAAGGAAAGTTGAATGTTCAACCTTTCGATTTAAAAATAAGCAAATCGAAAGCTAAAGTAAACGGTTGGAATTCATTAGATGGAAAAATGGATTATACCATGGCTACTAGTGTTAGTCGCGATGAGTTTGGCGGGGCAGCCAACGCACAAGCTGCTCAATTAATGGGGGCGTTGAATCAAAAAGTAGGTGCCAACATGCAACTTCCACAATTCATCGATTTAGATGTTAAAATCACAGGCGATGTAACGAATCCGAAATTTGCAGTTTATCCTAAAGGAACAAGTGGCGAAGCAAATAAATCGGTGAAAGATCAAGTGAAAGATGTTTTGGTTGACAAAGCTAAAGAAGAGGCTGAAAAACTAAAACAGCAAGCCGAGGAAGAAGCTAGAAAGAAAGCCGATGAGCTTAAAGCGCAGGCGCAAGCCGAAGCCGACAAGCAAAAGAAAATTGCTGAAGACAAAGTAAAAGCTGAGGCCGATAAGTTGAAGAAAGATGCTGCTGATAAAGCTAAAAATGCATTAAAGGGACTTAAGTTTTAAAGGAGGCCTCACCCCAGCCCTCTCCAAAGGAGAGGGGGTAGGGAAAGATTAGTACCCAGTACTTCTCCCACCTCCCTCTCCTTTGGAGAGGGCTGGGGTGAGGCCTTAAATGATAAGTAATATGAGAAGAATTGGGTTTATAGCGTTGGTGCTGGTGTCGGTGAATTTATTGGCGCAAGATGGAAATTGCGAATACAAAGCACCTAAAAAGACAAGGAAAAAATACGAGGCAGCCAGCGCTACTTATATTAAAGATAAGGTAGAGGGAGTTAAGCTTCTAAAAGAGGTGAACGACCTCGACCCACAAATGCCCGAGCCTTATTATTTCCTTGCTAAACATTATTTCGAATTGGCTTTTCCTGAACCAGGTAAAGCGAATGTGGCGATGAATGCCGACAATTCTAAAAAGGAATTGTTTGTAGATAGAGCCAAAGATTATTTCATAAAACTAAATGGTGTTTGTCCGGCTTTTAGCGGTCACCTAGGTTCGTACTACCTCGGTGTTATTTACCACATGGAAGGCAATTTCTCTGAAGCTGCGCCATTATTTAAAGCTTATTTAGATGATGAATGGAACACCACAGATAACAATGAGGCAGTAGCCAAAAGGTTGTATAAAGAATGTACCGCCATAGATAAAATTTTAAAGAATCCGGTTCCTTATGATCCTGCTCCAGTAAAAGGGGTAAACACCAGCGACAACGAATATTTACCAGTGCTTTCTCCCGATAACGAGCAGTTGTATTTGGTACGACAGTTGTCGGGAACACCCAATCCAATGGAGCCTGCCGGACCGGGCAACGACAAGAAAGAATACTTCACTATGGCCTCAAAACTATGGGTAGATTCTTTTAGTACTGGTATGCCAATGCCGCTTCCATTCAACGATTTTGCGGGTACTTTGGATGGTGGTGAGATTTTGGGTAACGGTGGTATTTGTGTCACTCCCGATAACAAAAGAATGTATGTTACCGTGAATTTGTTGGTGCCTTTTCAAAATACAAAAATTAAGAATACTGGAATTTATTATACCGATTTAGTAGATGGTAAATGGGCTCCCTTTCGCGCTCTTCGTTCGGTGAACGATGAAGACGGAAACCCAACGTGGGAAGGTCAGCCTACGATTTCTTCCGATGGTAAAATGATCATCTTTGCCAGTGCTCGAAATTCATCGATGTATTCGGTAGATGGTATGGGACAAAACAAATACGGTATGGATTTGTTCATGATCACCAAAGGTGCTAATGGTTCGTGGTCGGCACCTAAAAATTTAGGTGATGTCATCAATACCAAAGGTCACGAAAAAACGCCTTTCTTACATACCGATAGCAAAACTTTATACTTCAGTTCTAATGGTCACGCTGGTTTAGGTGGTTACGATTTGTTCTACACCCGAATGGATGATTATGGCAACTGGATGAAGCCCGCAAATTTAGGAACGCCCATCAATACCGCTGCCGATGAGCATGGTTTTATTGTGAGCTTAGATGGTAAATATGGTTTCATGTCATCGGGCTTACAAAACGGACCCAGCGGCGCTTTGCAAATCATACATTTTCCTTTGTATGAGCAGGCCCGACCAGAAAAAGTGGTGATGATGAAAGGTACCTTGAAAGATGAAAAAGGCGCTCCTTTACAAAACGGAAAGGTAGAAATTAAAAATGCTAAAACAGGCGAAATAACAGAAGCTACTGTAGATAAAAAAACAGGCGAATATGTGGCTGTGTTAACTGTTCCCGATCCAAACAGAAATAAAACGGAAGAGCGCAAAGTAACTCTCAAAGTTGAAGGTAAAGAAGTAGAGGCCGACTTTGGTTCGCACGTTGAAAAAATCAATGGCAAAGAACAAATTTTAAAACCAGGCGAGAAGAAAGATTCAATTAAAGGAGTAGAAGTGGTGATACCTGTAGACCACAAAAAAGTGGTGCAAAATGGCGAAGAAAAAATTGTAAAAAAAGAGGTGGAGGAAGTGAATGCTCCCGACGGACAATACGTTATCACCGCTAAAACAGAAAAGAAATCTTTCTCAAGTAAGGTGGTGGAGCTAAACGCCAAAGAAATTGATGGCTCTAAAACCATTCGCGGTACTAAAGCATCTATCACTGTTGAAGCATTGGAAGTTAAAAAACCCATTCGTTTGAACGACATCGTATTTGGCAACGACTCATACGAACTAACCCGCGCATCTAGATTGGTGCTCGATCAATTGTATGAATTCTTAATTGAAAACCCTAAGATTGACATGGCCATTCACGGTCACACCGATAACGTGGGCGACGATGCAAAAAACTTAGAATTGTCGAAAAACAGAGCCAAGGCTTGTATGGAATATTTGATTGCCAAAGGCATTGTGGCAAAACGCATACAGTCGGAAGGTTATGGAGAAACAAAACCTAAAGCACCCAATACAACAGAAGAGGGTAGAGGGGCGAATAGAAGGGTGGAATTTGTGGTGTTGAAGATGTGAAGATTTGATGAGTAGGGCAATAGTTCCTTCGGAGTACCTCAGGATGACATTCTGTGGTCTTCCTTACGCTGGTTGTCATCCTGAGGTGCTCCGAAGGAACTATTGTTTCATACGTAATCTATCAAAATGAAATGGAAATAATCTTTTTAAAGTCAGATTCTATCTGACTCTACGAAGACAAGTACATTCATAACTATGCATGTGTTTTTCGAAATTAAAAGGCAATGCAATTGCCGGAGTAAGCAAGTCACCCGTCTGGAGACGGGCGCCATTGGGCTTGCTAGATGCCCTTCATACTCAAGCCAATTCTTTTTCTTTCTTTATCCAACTGAGTTACTTTAACACTCACTTTTTGATTGAGCTTTACTACTTCATTAGGGTCT
>CAMDPJ010000073.1 GCA_945903925.1 Chryseobacterium gleum | reverse complement strand
TCATACTTTGTTCCATAAAGCCAACTGGCGGACAACTCTTGCTTGTGTTTTTTATTTTTCTTTGTCCAGCGCGCATCAATATCTTGATGGCGTTTTTTGTGTGGATGAGTATTCCACAAATGATTTTCCTAGCCTTTTTTTCTCGTTTTCTTCTCGCGTATTACTTTGGCGTGGTGCTGTTGTAAAGCTCGCGGCTACCAACTGACCTTCATCAAATAAACTGTGTTTCCCTTATATTTTGTATTGTGCAGTCATTTTTTATGTTTTTACAAATTCGCAAAATAGCATTCTTAAATTCTTAGTTTAATTCACTGGTCATTCATATTTTAATTTTTAGAACGCCCCTAATTTTAGACGAATGCTTCTTCAACGATGAGTTTTTGATTCTGCTTCCAATTTCTTAACACAAAAAAAAGACCGCCCTATCGAGCGGTCTTTTCAAAATATAGAAATTAATTCTAGTATCTGTATGCGTCGGCTTTGTACGGGCCAGCAACAGTAACGCCAATGTAGGCAGCTTGTTCTGAGTTCAATACTTCTAACTCAACTCCGATTTTCGCCAAGTGTAAACGAGCTACTTTTTCATCTAATGATTTAGGTAAAACGTACACTTTGTTTTCGTATTTACCAGGGTTCAACCACAACTCTAATTGAGCCAATGTTTGGTTGGTAAAAGAAGCAGACATCACGAAAGAAGGGTGACCAGTTGCGCAACCTAAGTTAACCAAACGACCTTCAGCCAAGATGATGATATCATTTCCAGCTTTGTTCGTGTATTTATCAACTTGAGGTTTGATGTTTTCTTTAGAACTTCCGTAAGTTTTGTTCAACCAAGCCATATCGATTTCGTTATCGAAGTGACCGATGTTACAAACAATAGCTTTATCTTTCATGTTGTCGAAATGTTTTCCAACCACGATGTCTTTGTTACCAGTTGTAGTAACAATGATGTCGGCTTCTAAAACAGCTTTATCCATTGGTTTAACTTCAAAACCTTCCATTGCAGCCTGTAGCGCACAAATCGGGTCGATTTCAGTAACGATAACACGAGCACCTGCACCTCTTAATGAATCTGCAGAACCTTTACCTACATCACCAAAACCAGCAACAACAGCCACTTTACCAGCCATCATTACATCAGTAGCACGGCGGATACCATCTACTAATGATTCACGGCAACCGTACTTGTTATCGAATTTAGATTTAGTAACGGAATCGTTGATATTTATAGCAGGCAACAATAATGTTCCTTTAGCCACTCTTTCATGCAAACGGTGAACACCTGTAGTAGTTTCTTCAGAGATACCTTTGATACCTTCTACCAATTCTGGGAATCTATCCAAAACCATATTTGTTAAATCACCACCATCATCCAAAATCATGTTCAATGGTTGTCCGTCCTCAAAAGCGAACAATGTTTGTTCAATACACCAGTCAAACTCTTCTTCGTTCAATCCTTTCCAAGCGTAAACCGGAATTCCTGCAGCAGCAATAGCAGCAGCAGCATGATCTTGTGTGGAGAAAATGTTACAAGAGGACCAGGTAACTTCAGCACCAAGGGCTTTCAAAGTTTCAATCAATACAGCAGTTTGAATAGTCATGTGCAAACATCCTGCAATACGAGCACCCTTTAAAGGTTGATCGTCACCAAATTCTTCACGAAGAGCCATTAATCCTGGCATCTCAGCTTCGGCAAGGCGAATTTCTTTTCTTCCCCATTCAGCTAAAGACATGTCTTTTACTTTGTGAGAGAGTTTTTTTTCGGTCATTTTTTCCATGTTAAAATTTAATTTGTGCGAACTTACGAAATGTTCATGCTAAATACAATTATAAATTCATTATTTTAGCCGCTGTTACATGAATATTTATCAACACATAATTAAGAAATCGGCGGAAGGTAAAAAGCAGTTTGCCATTTTAGTCGACCCTGACAAAGAGAATGAAGATTCATTGGAAACCCTTTGTGAGTTGGCTAATCAACACAAAGTAGATTATCTTTTTGTAGGAGGAAGTTTGCTTACTCAGGATTGTTTGAGCGATTGTATAGAGGTAATTAAGTTGCACACTCAAATTCCTGTTGTTCTGTTTCCTGGCGACAATCTTCAAATTAATTCTCATGCCGATGCGATTTTGTTTTTGTCGCTTATTAGCGGCAGAAATCCCGACTTATTGATTGGTAAACATGTTATTTCGGCGCCTATTTTAAAAGAGGCCGGCTTGGAAATTATTTCAACGGGCTATATGCTCATTGATGGCGGCACCCCAAGTTCTGTAAGTTATATGAGTAATACTACCCCTATTCCTGCAAACAAAAGAGACATTGCGGTTTGCACAGCGATGGCTGGTGAGATGCTCGGACTCAAACTTATTTTCATGGATGCAGGCAGTGGTGCGATTAATCCGGTGAGCGAAGCAGTCGTTTCTGCTGTTAAAAAATCTATCGATATCCCTTTAATTATTGGTGGTGGTGTTCGCTCAGCCGAGAAAGCGAAAGCTCTTTTTGATGCTGGCGCTGATGTGATTGTGGTGGGCAATGCGATTGAGGGGAATAAGGAGTTGATAAGAGAGATAGCGGCTGTAATTCATAAATAGACTTTTTTTGAGATTTTTATTTACACTCATATTGTCTTTGGGATTGCAATTTCCTTTTGCAAACCACTCTCTTGTTTTCCGCAGAACGGTTGAAAATTTTAAAGTTTCGAATTATTCCACGATTTCTCTTTGGAATTGGGTATCGTAAATGAGAATTTATATGTTGAGTTTGAGACAAAACTAAAGGCACTCGATTTTTCTGCTGTTTAAATTTGTACCTTGAAGTATGGTGTATAGAACAATTCTCTTTTTAGTGATTAATTTTTTGGCCCTGGGTTTGGGTGGTTTCTTTACCGGTAGTGGAGTTTCTTCTCAGTGGTATCAAGAATTGGCTAAAGCTCCTTGGACTCCCCCTGGATGGGTTTTTGGGGCTGCATGGACTTTCATCATGATTTGTTTTGCTTTTTATATGTCGTATTTGTTCGCGTCGAAAGAAAGTAGGGCTATTGTAGTTTCTCTTTTTGTTTTACAATGGTTACTCAATGTGGCTTGGAATCCTATTTTCTTTTATTACCATAACGTTTTTGTAGGTTTAATAGTGATTGTTGCACTTACTTTACTTACTGCATTTTTCTTGTTTTATTTTCTTGCCGATTTGAAATTTAAATCATTATTTGCAGTACCTTACTTTCTGTGGCTTTGCATCGCTACTTCTCTCAATGCCTATATTTTAGTAAATAATTAATTTTCTTTTGCATCTCCCAAAAAATCCTATCTTTGCTACATCTTATAGGGGTGCTATAAAGGCTGAGAAAAACCCTCATAACCTGATACAGATAATGCTGTCGAAGGGAATAAGTTCCGCAAGGATTCTCTGCCTTTTTGTATACTCCGCGTAAATGATGAAACGTGGAAATTAAAGTCAATAACGATACAATTCAAATTATCGGCGAAAACAACATTTTGTCTCTTTTGCAGCAGCTGCGCGGAGAGAAATTAAATGGTTTGGCTGTGGCTTTGAATGAAACTGTTGTTCCTCGCTCTCAATGGGATAAAATTCAATTAAATCAAAACGATAATTTATTAATCATTCAAGCCACTCAAGGTGGGTAGCTTTGTTCAAAGTTCAAAGTTTAAAGTTCAATGTTAGATTAACAACAAAAGATATGAAGGCAAAAGAAGAAACATTACCAAGCGAAAACACCATTTCTAAAAAGCCTTTTCCAGGCTCTGATAAAATTTATGTGAAAGGTGAGTTGCATGACATCTCGGTGGCCATGCGCGAAATCAAATTATCTCCTACCAAATTCAATGGTAAGGAAATTGAAAACGCTTCGGTTACGGTATATGATACCAGCGGCCCATTTACCGACCCTACTATGGATATCGATGTTAAAAAAGGATTGCCAAAAATTCGTGAACAATGGATTTTAGATAGAGGTGATGTAGAGCAGTTGGATGGTATGTCATCTGCTTACGGAA
Source organism: Chryseobacterium gleum (assembly GCA_945903925.1). GTDB lineage: Bacteria > Bacteroidota > Bacteroidia > Flavobacteriales_C > JAHEZL01. The sequence continues at coordinate 5,931 of CAMDPJ010000073.1, read as the reverse complement.
ATGAACGCTTAAAAGACAAAGAATTAGATGATCTTCGTTTTGTGAAAATTGAAAAACCTTTGCGTGCTAAAAAAGGTGCCAACGTTTCACAAATGTTTTATGCTAAAAAAGGAATTATCACGGCAGAGATGGAATACATTTCAATTCGTGAAAATCAAAAAATTGAACAAGTAAAGAATAGAGGTGTTGAGCATGCAGGAAATTCTTGGGGTGCATTAACACCTAAAAGTAAAATTACTCCCGAATTTGTTCGTGAAGAAATTGCTGCAGGTAGAGCAATCATTCCCAATAACATCAATCACCCAGAATCGGAGCCAATGATTATTGGCAGAAATTTCTTGGTGAAAATCAATGCTAATATTGGTAATTCGGCCGTTACTTCCAGTATTGAAGAGGAAGTTGAAAAAGCAGTATGGGCTTGTCGTTGGGGTGCAGATACCATCATGGATTTATCTACCGGAAAAAACATTCATGAAACAAGAGAATGGATTGTTAGAAATTCGCCAGTGCCTATTGGTACTGTTCCAATTTACCAGGCTTTAGAAAAAGTAAATGGTAAGGCAGAGGATTTGACTTGGGAAATTTTTAGAGATACTTTAATTGAACAGGCCGAACAAGGTGTAGATTATTTCACTATTCACGCCGGAGTGTTGTTGCGCTATGTGCCTATGACGGCTAAACGCGTTACAGGTATTGTTTCTCGCGGTGGTTCTATCATGGCGAAATGGTGTTTGTCGCATCATCAAGAAAACTTCTTGTACACACACTTCGAAGATATTTGCGAAATCATGAAGGCTTACGACGTTGCTTTTTCTTTGGGAGATGGCTTGCGTCCGGGTTCTATCGCTGATGCGAACGACGAAGCTCAGTTTTCTGAATTAAAAACTTTAGGTGAGTTAACGCAGATTGCATGGAAACATGATGTTCAGGTGATGATTGAGGGTCCGGGACACGTGCCAATGCAACTCATCAAAGAGAATATGGATTTGCAATTGCAGCATTGCTTCGATGCGCCGTTCTACACATTAGGGCCATTGACTACCGATATTGCACCAGGTTACGATCATATTACATCGGCCATAGGTGCTGCACAAATCGGCTGGTACGGTTGCGCAATGTTGTGCTACGTTACGCCAAAAGAACATTTAGGATTGCCTAATAAAAAAGATGTGAAAGACGGTGTTATTACTTATAAAATTGCAGCACACGCTGCCGATTTAGCGAAGGGTCATCCAGGTGCGTATATAAGAGATAACGCTTTATCAAAATCACGTTTTGAATTCCGTTGGCAAGATCAATTCAACTTGTCGTTAGACCCCGATACAGCAAGAGAATTTCACGATGAAACTTTGCCTGCCGACAATGCCAAGGTAGCGCATTTCTGTTCTATGTGCGGTCCGAAATTTTGCTCTATGAAAATATCGCAAGAGGTGCGTGAATACGCTGCAGAACAAGAAAAAATTGAAGCAGCAATGCAAGAGAAATCAAATGAGTTTAAAGAAATAGGTGGTGAAATTTATATCTAGATTATGTTAAAAATTGCTGTCATATCTTCCACCGAAATTTCTTCTACCAAAGAAATTGAATTGATGAAGAAGTTGTTCGAAGAAGGATTGACTCTTTTTCATCTTCGCCGTCCCACTTACGATTACAAAAGGATGAAGGATTATCTTTCCAGAATCCCTGAAGAATATCACAATAGAATTGTGATTCATTCTCATCATAAGTTGGCTTTGAAATTCAATTTAAAAGGAATTCACCTCACCTCGAAAATAAGAAAAAGCAAATTTAAATTTTGGTATGTTAAGAGGTTTGTGGTTGCTAAGAAAAAACAGCTTACAGTTTCCACTTCCTTGCATCACCTGGCGCATTTAGATAGCTTCGACCCTTTGTTTAATTATGTTTTCTTGAGTCCGATCTTCGATAGCATTTCCAAAAAAGATTACCAAAGTGGATTCAATGAATTTACGCTAAAAAAAGCATTGGAAAAATCTAAATACACTGTGTATGCGCTGGGTGGTGTTGAGTTAGAGAATATTGAAAAAGTGAATGATTATGGTTTTTCTGGTGTTGCATTAGTGGGGTCAATTTGGACGGCTAAATATCCCGTTCAGGCGTTTAAAGAAATAAAGGAAAAATGTCGTTAAATAGACCATACATATTATCTATTGCTGGTTTCGATCCTTCTGCTGGTGCTGGCGTTCTTGCTGATGTTAAAACATTTGAGGGCATTGGAGTTTATGGTTTGGCCATAAGCACGGCTGCAACTATTCAAACTGATCTTGAGTTTGTTGCATGTTACTGGGAAAGTATTGATATTGTCCAAAAACAATTGGAAGTGTTAAGTGCTCGTTTTTCTTTGCAAGTAGTGAAAATTGGCATCGTTCCTTCTTTTGTTTATTTGAATAAATTGATTGATGCCATTCATCAAAATATTCCGCAGGCTAAAATTGTGTGGGATCCTGTTTATGCCTCTAGCACAGGCTTTCAATTTTTAGAAAAAAATTGGGAAGTAGATTTGCTGCAAAACATCTTACAGAAGATTTCATTAATTACCCCAAATACCAATGAAGCATTAATTTTTGCTAAAGAAAATGATACAATCGATGCGGCAAAAAAACTGAGCGCTTTTTGCGCAGTTTTGCTAAAAGGTGGACACTCAGCAGATGCGCATGCTACCGATATTTTATTTTACAATCAGCAAGAGTTTTCTTTCGCGCAAGAACGTTTAGATGGTTTTTCTAAACATGGTTCGGGTTGCGTTTTATCTTCGGCCATCGCTGCTTATTTGGCGAAAGGTGAAGACTTAGAACAAGCCTGTGCCAAAGCAAAAAAATATATTCATTCTTATTTACAAAGTTCAAATTCATTGTTAGGTTATCATGTACTTGCAGAATAAAAAAATAGCGCGTTTGCAATTTATTACTTCCGATGATGCGGCTTTAAATCATTTGGAGCAAATTCAATTGGTGCTAGATAATGGAGTGAATTGGGTGCAATTGAGAGCAAAGAATTTGGAGGCCACAGCATTGTTGAAACTGGCCGAAGAAGCAAAGGAAATTACAGAACAATACAAAGCTACTTTAATCATCAACGACAATCATTTAGTAGCCGCCATGATGAATGCAGAAGGGGTGCACATTGGTAAAGAAGATGTGGCACCTATCGATGCGCGTAAATTTTTATTAGAACAAATCATTGGTGGAACAGCCAATAATTTACAAGATATCGAAAGAATAATTGAGGTGGTAGATTACATTGGCTTAGGACCTTTGCGCTTTACTTCAACCAAGAAAAAATTAGCACCTATTTTAGGTTTCGAAGGTTATGCAACATTAGTAAAAGCCCTGCCACAATCAAAACCTGTTATTGCTATTGGTGGCATAACGATAGAAGATATAGAATCATTAATGAAAATAGGTGTGCATGGTATTGCTGTTTCAGGAGCAATTGTGAACGATGCTCATCCTGCGAAGAAAACAAAAGAATTTTTAAAAGAAATAGCTGCATATGAAGGCATCAACGCTTAAAATAGGAGACAAGATTTTTCAATCGCGTTTGTTTACTGGTACAGGTAAATTCAGCAACAATGATTTGATGGAGAAGGCTATTGAAATTAGCGAATCAGAGTTGGTGACGGTGGCCTTAAAAAGAGTAAATCTCGATGATAAAAACGATGATATCATTAAACATTTAAAACATTCACGCATTAATTTATTACCCAATACTTCTGGTGTAAGAACTGCTAAAGAGGCTGTTTTTGCAGCGCAATTGGCGCGTGAGGCTTTGGGCACGAATTGGTTGAAGTTAGAGATTCATCCCGATCCAAGATATCTTTTGCCCGACCCTATCGAGACTTTAAAAGCCGCCGAGGATCTAGTGAAATTGGGCTTTGTTGTGTTGCCTTATGTAAATGCTGATCCTGTTTTATGTAAGCGATTAGAAGATGTTGGCGTTGCTGCAGTAATGCCTTTAGGCGCTGCTATTGGCAGTAACAAAGGATTGAAAACTGTGGATATGTTGCAAATCATTATTGAAGAAAGCAATGTGCCGGTGATTATTGATGCTGGTATTGGTGCACCATCTCACGCTGCTTGCGCCATGGAATTGGGTGCCGATGCTGTGCTGGTAAATACAGCTATTGCCGTGGCTAAAGATCCTGTGGCGATGGCTTATGCATTCAAAATGGCTGTTGAAGCTGGAAGATTGGCCTATGAAGCCAAGCTGGCACCAATAAAGAATAAGTCCGAAGCAAGCAGTCCGCTAACCGCATTTTTACAATGAGTGATTTTTACACCATACTTTCCCAACATTCTTGGGACGATATAAAACAAAGTATCTACGCTAAAACTTTAGAAGATGCGAAGGAGGCTTTGCACAAAAAAGAATTCCGAAATTTAGAAGATTTCAAGGCATTGATTTCTCCTGCCGCAGAATCTCTTTTAGAAGAAATGGCGCAGATAAGCCAACAACTTACACTCAATCGATTTGGCAATACGGTGCAAATTTATGTGCCACTGTATTTATCTAATGAATGTCAGAATATTTGCACCTATTGTGGTTTTAGCTTACACAATAAAATCAAGAGAACAACTTTAACCGATGCACAAATCATAAAAGAAGCCGAAGCGATAAAAGCCTTGGGTTATGATCATGTTTTATTGGTGACAGGTGAAGCGAATAAGGCGGTAGGTATGGAGTATTTACAACATTCTATTCGTTTGTTGAAACCTTATTTTGCCAATATTTCTATTGAAGTGCAACCTTTAGAGCAAGAAGAATACGAATTGCTCATTGCCGAAGGTTTGTATGCAGTTTTGGTGTACCAAGAAACCTATCACGAAGAAAAGTACAAAACGCATCATACTAAAGGACGGAAATCGAATTACGAATATAGAATTGATACACCCGAAAGGTTGGGCCGGGCAGGAATTCATAAAATCGGCTTAGGTTGTTTAATTGGCTTAGAAGATTGGCGCACCGATTCTTTATATACAGCGATGCATTTAGATTATTTAGAAAAGAAGTATTGGCAAACTCGGTACTCTATTTCTTTTCCTAGATTGCGGCCGGCTGAAGGTATTTTAGAACCTAAATCGGTAATGACCGATAAGCAATTGGTACAGTTGATTTGTGCGTATCGAATTTTTAAAGAAGATATAGAGTTGTCGATTTCTACCCGTGAAAACGCTTCGTTCAGAAATAATATTTTCCGATTGGGCATTACTTCTATGAGCGCAGGCTCAAAAACCAATCCAGGCGGATACGCTGTTTTCCCTGAGAAAGAAAGTTTAGAGCAATTTGAAATTGACGACAAGCGTTCGGCCAAAGAAATTGCTGAAATGTTAAAATTAAATGGCTACGAAGCGGTTTGGAAAGATTGGGACAAATCACTGATGCAGCCTAAGTTTACAAGTTCTTAACATTTATTTTCTAGAACATTTTTCAAAAGAAATGTTTTCCTGCAGGCAACCTTTTATCTTCGCATCTGTCTATCTATAAATATACTTTTTATGGTGATTGAAACTAGCGAACAACATGTGAATGCTTTAGAAGCTGTTAAAAAATGGTGGATGCGTGAAGACTATTCTTCAGAAAGCATGGGTGAAATAGACGGAGTGATAAGAGCCATTGAAGCTTATTCTGGCATGCAACTTCCAGCCAAAAGTTTCATCATGGCCAAAGTGCTCTTAAAGCAATCGGCTTAATTGTTTTTCAAGCCGTTTTGAAAACGTTTAAACGCTTCTAAGTCTTCCTCTCTTACTCCGCCTGGCTTAACGCCAGGATTCAACAAAATAAAAATAAGGTTATTCAAATCTTCTGCTAATCGACGGTTTTTTTTCACACGCGCGTTATCATTTTCTTCGTATAGCTTTGGAAGTATTTCTTGGGCGCTTTTGCCTCCCAATTCAATCATTAATTTTTTAATGC
>CAMDPJ010000072.1 GCA_945903925.1 Chryseobacterium gleum | reverse complement strand
CTTGCATGGTAAATCATTTATTCCGCTCGTTATGGGCTTTGGCTGTAATGTTCCAGCGGTAATGGCAACGCGCACTATTGAAGACAAGAAGAATCGTTTACTCACGATGCTGATTGCACCGTTTATGTCGTGTAGCGCCCGTTTGCCCGTTTATATTTTGTTGATTGGCGCTTGTTTTCCCGAATATCCTGGCACTGTTTTATTCTCCATTTATATCATCGGAATTATCTTGGCGATATTGGTAGCACTCGTTTTCAAGAATTTTATTTTCAAAACAGAGGCCTCTCCTTTTGTAATGGAATTGCCTCCTTACCGCATTCCTACAGCTAAATCGGTGGTGATGCACGTGTGGGGGAATGCATCTCAATATTTACAAAAAATGGGCGGAATGATTTTAATTGCTTCGGTAATTATTTGGGCACTCACTTACTTTCCGCGCAACGACCAGCAAACATCTTCTGAGCAAATGGAGAACTCTTATATGGGGCAGGCCGGACACTTCGTTGAACCTATTATTGAACCTTTGGGTTTCGACTGGAAGATGGGCGTATCGCTTATTACAGGTATGGCGGCCAAAGAAATTGTGGTGAGTACCATGGGCGTTTTGTATCAGGCAGAAGAGGGTGCAGATGAAAACTCTTCTACACTGAAAAAACGTTTGGAAGAGCATACTTTTGCCGATGGCGCTAAGAAGGGACAGCGCGTTTATACTCCGCTGGCTGCTTATGCTTTCATGTTATTTGTGTTGATTTATTTTCCATGCGTTGCCGTAATAGCTGCGGTTAAAAAAGAATCGGGAGGTTGGAAATGGGCCACCATTACTATGATCTACACCACAGGAATGGCCTGGTTGGTTTCGTTTTTGGTTTTTCAAATAGGAAGTTTAATTTTATAAACTATGCAAGAAGTAATTACATACATTATTATCGCTGCCGCAAGCACTGTTGCTTTGTATAAATTGTATACGTCGGTATTTGCTAAAAAGAAAACTGCTGGTTGTGGAGATTGCGGTTGTGGTAAGAAAAGTTGCGGAGCGCCAATTTAAATAGACCAACTTACTTTTACTCTTGGTAGTACACTCTTTTTAATCTTCCCGCCAAACTTGTTAAGGCTTCATAAGGAATAGTACCCATATCTTTAGCGTATTCAGTAATAGGATATCCTTCACCAAAAACTATTACTTCATCGCCTTCTTCGGCTGGAATATCGGTGATGTCGATCATCGTCATATCCATACAAACATTACCTACAATTGGTGCGAGTTTTCCGTGCACTACCATTTTTCCTGTGCGCTGACTCAATTTGCGACTTAAGCCATCGGCGTAGCCAATAGGTATGGTGGCAATAGTCATTTCGTGTTGCGCTATTTCCTTGCGGTTGTAGCCAATGCTATCTCCAACCTTAATTTTTTTGATTTGAGAGATGGTGCTTTTTACGGTGCTTACTGGCATTAATTGTGCTTGATATCCAGGGTCGCTGGCAACGCCATACAAACCAAGCCCCAAACGAACCATATTGAATTGTGCTTGAGGATAGTTTACGATGCCAGCAGAGTTTGAGATATGAAGAGTAACAGAGTATCCTAAGTTAGAAGAAATTTTATCGCTCGTCTTTTCAAAGTTTTCGATTTGAGCGCGCGTAAAAGTGCTTTCTTTTAAATCTTCGCTTGAAGAAAGATGAGAGAAAATGGATTCAACTTTTAACTTTTTATTGTTCTTGATTTTAATAATCAACTCATTGATGTCTTGATCTTCAAAGCCCAAGCGGTGCATGCCGGTATCGAGTTTAATATGGATAGGATAAGGTGCATCACTGTCTTTTACATTTCTATTCACTGCACTTTCAAAAGCATTTAGTGTGCGGAAATTGTAAATCTCTGGTTCTAGTTTGTAATGAATCATGGTGTCGTAACCTTGCAGCTGCGGATTCATAATCATGATGGGAGTGGTGATGCCAGCCTTGCGCAATTCTATGCCTTCATCGATATAGGCAACACCTAAATAACCAATGCGGTGAAACTCTAAAACATGCGCTATTTCATAGCTTCCAGCGCCGTACGATAAAGCTTTCACCATGGCCATAATCTTGGTTTCGGGCTTTAGTTTAGAGCGAAAGAAATTTAAATTATGAATGATGGCGTTGAGGTTGACTTCAACAATTGTTTCGTGAATTTTTTGCTGAAATATTTTACTTATCTGCTCGAAACCAAAGGCACGCGCACCTTTTAGCAAAATGGTTTCACTGTGAAAATTATTGGCGTCGAAGTTTTTTAAGAAGGTGTTGGTATCGGGATAGAAATCGGTTTTTAATGAAGCAAAGCATTTTTTCTGCGCTGATATAGCTTCACCAATTCCAATTAAATGTGTGATATTTTTTTCTTTCAGCAACGAAGCAACATGCAGATACAGCTCGCTTTCATCTTGTCCGCTTTGTAAAATATCCGACAAGATCACCGTTTTTTTATCGTGGTGTTTTTGTTGTTGTATAAAATCCAAAGCGATGGAAAGTGAGCCTAAATCGGAGTTGTAGGTATCGTTAATGATGGTGCAATTGTTAATGCCAGCGTTCAATTCCAAACGCATAGCCACCGGCGCTAACAACAACATTCGTTCAGCTATTACGGTGTTGTCGATGCCTAAATGCAGCAAAGTCGCCCAACAATGAATGGCATTTTCTATAGATGCTTCATCGGCAAAAGGAATAGTAATACTTAAAAAATTATTGTTGTGAACCGCTTGTATTACACTTTGATTTTCGTGCTTTTGAATTTTACCAATTTGTAGGTTGGCTCTGCCCGAGCGCGACCAAGTGAAAGTGGGTATGTTTTTTACCACGTCGTGCTCTTGCACCGTTTTGTGTATAGCCTTATAATCTTTGCAGTAGATGAGTATTTTAATATTGGTGAAGAGTTTAATTTTCTCTTCTGCCTTATCGTCCCAATCGTCGAAATTTTCGTCGTGCGCTTGTCCGATATTGGTAAAAATTCCAATCGTTGGCTCTATCATTTTTTTGAGCGCCGCCATTTCTCCAGCGTGCGAAATACCTGCTTCAAAAATGCCTAAATCGTAATCTTCTTCGCACAGCCAAACAGATAGTGGTACACCAATTTGCGAGTTGTAGCTTTTGGGACTGCGAACTACTCTTTGCGATTTACCTAATAGCTGGTACAGCCACTCTTTAACAATGGTTTTACCGTTGCTACCTGTAATGCCAATTACTGGATAGGTGAATTGTTTTCTGTGATACGCTGCTAAAGTTTGTAAGGCTTCAACGGTATCATTTACTTTTAAAATATTGCTTTTGGGGAATGCTAAAATGTTGATGTCTTTTGATACAATAAAGTTGCGCACACCGCCTGCATAAACTTCGTTTAAGAAAAGGTGTCCGTCGTGTCTATCACCTGAAATAGCAAAGAACACAGCGTTTTCTGCTTGAAGTAATTTACGGCTGTCGATTAACAAATTTTCTACCGAGATATCATCGTGGTGCGAAATGATTTCGCCCACTACAATTTTTTGAATATCACGTATGTTGTATTTCTGGTGTGCCATGAATTGGTTCAATGTTTAATGTTCAATGTTAGCACTTGTTATTAAAGCATGTTCTGCACAAGGCAGCGTATTTATCATTTTCGCCCAAGATAATTAATGCTTCTTCATTTCCCTTGCGGTAGGTGAAGTTAGCTAGATTATCACATTCGGCGCAAATGGTGTGTAGTTTGGTGATGTGATCGGCGATGGCAAGGAGTTGTGGAACGGGTCCGAAAGGACGCCCCTGATAATCCATATCCAATCCAGCAGCGATAACTCTTTTGTTGTCTTTCGCCAATTGTTTGCACACCGCAATTATTGCTTCATCAAAAAACTGAACTTCATCGATGGCTACAATTTCTGCATCTACGGCATGCGCTAAAATTTCTTCTGCTTTATTAACAGGAATAGCTTCTACAGAAAGATTGTTGTGTGATACTAGTTTATGAGTTGCGTAACGCATATCAACAGAAGGCTTAAAAACTTTAATGCTTTGATTACCAGCTAAAACACTGTTTAAGCGATTGATTAATTCTTCTGTTTTACCAGAAAACATCGAGCCACAAACTATTTCTATACTTCCGGCTATCCTTTTTTCGTTCTCCATTTTTATTGAAAGAAATATTTGTATTTTGCGAACCTATTACGAAGCTAATTAAAGTTATGGAATTAAAAAACAAGAAGCAGGAGTTGAGCGATATGTTGGCAAAATTGACTGCTGCCGGATCTTATGACGAGCTAATTTTTTTATCACAAAAGGTGATGATTTTAGCTGTGGAATTGAAAATTTCAGAACAATTGGAATTGCAGATTGATGCTAAAGTTAAAGATGCTGTTGCGGCGGAAGTTGGCAGAGTGACCGTGAGAGTGGAGAAAGCTGTTGAAGTATTTGCGAAAGACACAGAACCTACTGAAGAAGTGGTGAGTGCAAGAGGAAGATTGGAGGAGCCAGTTGTTCAAACTGCCTCAGCCCCAGCGGTTAGAGCGGCTTCTATCTCAGAAAAATTGCAAACCGCCGATGTAAGTATCGCGGCAAGATTGAGCAAATCGAGCATTAAAGATTTAACCAAGGCAGTGAGCATCAACCAAAAAATATTGTTCACCAAAGAATTGTTTAAAGGTGATTCTTTTGCTTTTAATGAGGCAATTGGCAAGCTTAATGCATTTGAAAATAAGGACGAAGCAATAGGTTTTTTGCAAAACGATTTGCGCCCTAAGTTTTCGTTTAGATCAGAGGCGGAATCTTATGCACAATTCGTTGAATTGATAGAAAGAAGATATGTTTAAAAAAATACTTTTTTTAGGCGCTTTAACCACTGCTTTTTCTGCCTACGCACAGGATATGAATTACACCTCACAGGTGTTGGATAAGCTTACCAGTGCTGATTTTGCTGGAAGAGGGTATGTAGAAGACGGACACCTAAAAGCAGCCACATATATTGCTGCTGAATTTGAGAAAGTAGGCTTGAAAAAATTTGAGAAGACATATTTCCAGACTTTTGAATTACCTGTCAATATGTTTCCCGGGGCAATGGAAGTGATGATAGAAAAAGATATTTTTTTGAAACCAGGTAAAGACTATTTGGTGAGCGCTAACTCTCCTTCTTTAAAAGGTGGATTCGATTTGGTATACATAGATTCTACTGTTGTTGCTGATAAAAAGAAATTGAAGAAAATGTCGCAAATGGACTACTCTGCGGAGTTCCTGGTGATTGATGATGCAAACGTGAAAGAGCAGTTTCAGAAAGATTTCTTGATGGAGAGATTGGCAATGCCTTGGGGTGCAAAAGGGGTGATTTACTTAACCGACACTAAACTTACGTGGAGTGCTTCCTCTACACAAAGTGGTTTTGTAAGAATTGATATGCCCCGCTCTGTTTTCAATAAGCTAAAGCACACTAAAATATTTGTAAATATTGAAGCCCAACTCAAAAAAGTAAAAACGCAAAATGTGATTGGCTATGTGCCTGGAACATCAAAACCTGATTCATTTATAGTAGTGAGTGCGCATTACGATCATTTAGGAAAAATGGGTGCTGCTACCTATTTTCCAGGTGCAAGCGATAATGCCAGTGGCACTTCTATGTTGTTGAATCTGGCTCAGTATTATGTTAACAATACGGCGAAATATTCAGTCGTATTTATTGCTTTTGCAGCTGAAGAGGTAGAGATGGCAGAACCTCCATACGGCCTGGCGGGTTCGGCGTACTATGTTGAACACCCTTTGTTCTCTTTAAAGAAGATTAGATTTCAATTGAATATTGATATTATTGGTGATGCAACTGATGGAATAACCGTAGTGAATGGTACCATTTTACAAAGTGAATATTCTGCAATGATGGCCATCAACGATGCTAAAAAATATGTCCCAAACATTCAAAAAAGAGGGGAGACGAAGAACAGCGATCATTATCCTTTTTATGCGAAAGGAGTGAAGTCATTTTTCATTTACAGCAGAGGTAAAATTACGGCTTATCATGATGTTACTGATACCAAAGAAGGTTTGCCATTAACCAATTACCAAGGTTGTTTTCAGTTGTTTAAAGATTTTATTGCCGCCTTGTAATGACGAAATTATCGGTTGCTATTATCACGTTTAACGAAGAAAGAAACATCGAAAGGTGTTTGCTTTCTTTACAGGAAGTGGCCGATGAAATTGTGGTGGTCGATTCTTTTTCGAAAGACAAAACAGAAGAAATTTGTAAGCGCTTTTCGGTGCAATTTATCCCTCAGGCTTTTGAAGGGCACATTCAACAAAAAAATTATGCTATTGAGCAATGCTCTGGCGATTTCATCTTATCGCTAGATGCGGATGAGGTTTTATCGTTGCAGTTAAAAAATGCTATTTTAGAAGAGAAGAAAAATGGTTTTTCAGCATCGGTTTTTAAGTTTAATCGATTGAGTAATTACTGTGGTTATTGGATTAAACATTGCGGCTGGTATCCCGATACAAAAGTGCGTTTAATTAAAAAAGGAAGTGCAATTTGGGGAGGTATTAATCCGCATGATGAATTGCAAGCTCAAAATGGAGAAAAAGCAAAACACTTGAAAGGTGATTTATTGCATTATACTATAGCCACGCGTGAAGAGCATTATAAGCAAGTAGAATATTTTAGCACAATTGGCGCGGAAGAAGCTTTTAAAAACGGTAAACGCTCGAATTCGTTCATTATCATTGGTAAAACAATATTCAAATTCTTTAGAGATTACATCATCAAGTTAGGTTTTTTAGATGGAGCAGCCGGCTTTACGATTTCTCGCATTTCGGCTTACGCTACTTTCCGCAAATATTCTAAGCTCAAGGCGCTTTACAAGGAGATTCCTGTAATTTAACGCTTGGTGTTAAAAAACCCCTATTTCATCACATTTTATTTTGGTTTAGTCGAAATTAATTTCTACCTTAAATTCTCTTTGTGACATTTTTCACAGGGTTAAAGGGGGCAATATTACTATTATCTGTAAACGTAAATACTTGAAACACAACACTGTTTTAGGCGTATACCTATGATAGAGGGTTAAACAATGAGATTTTTAAACAAAACATATCTTAGATTTTTTCTTACAGCAGCATCGCTATTGCTTACACTTTCGAATGATTTGATTGCGCAAGGATGTGTTTCAACTTCTCCATATTCATGGCTTTGGCCGTCTCACAAAAACTGGTTTATTGCACCTCCCAATTTATGGAATGGTCAAGTAATTAACATGGCAACAGGTGCGCAAACATCTGTTGGCACTGGTGGTGCACCAGCAATACAACAGTATGAAGGAACATCTTGCGCCAGTGATGACAATGGCAACCTATTGTTTTTTACCAATGGTAGAAGGCTATTCAAAGGAACAGGGGCTTCGGTTACCAACCCTTACAGCGGATTATTAGAAGGTAATGAAGGAGGCGCAACAGGAACCAATGGTAGTGCTGCACAGGGAGTGATTACGGTAAGGCATCCTCTCAATCCAACTAAATATTACATCTTTACTACCGATGATGCTAACGGTGGCACAACTTTAGGATTTAACTATTATGTATTTAATTCAAGCGGAACCAATGTTGCTCCAACTGGAGCCAATCGTTTAGGCAGTTTCAGAGCTTGTGAAGGAATTGCGGCTACTAAGCACGCAAACGGGGTGGATATTTGGATTACTTGTTTGGAGTCAGGTACAGGTAAACTTAACAGCTATTTATTAACATGTGCAGGCTTAACCACCACTCCTGTTGTTTCGGCCGTTGGCCCAGTAGTCTCTGGACAGCAGGAAAGAGGGGGTATTGCGTTTTCTGTTGATGGAACTCATTTTGCTACGGGCTTTAGCACAGTAGTAACAGCCTATAAATTTGATAACAGTACAGGCGTCATGAGTGATAAGCACACGATTACAGGAGCATCTCCTTCTGATGCGCCCTACGATATTATTTTCTCTCCCGATGGCTCAAAAATTTACTATACTCAGCAGAATGGTAATTTAATGTATATCAATATTAGTGGCTGGCCATCTGCTGCTGCGATGATTACTTCTAGAACATCAGCAGGGATAGCTACATTGATCAACAGTATCGAATTTGCCGCCGATGGTTTTTTATATATGTCGACCAATAGAAATGGCGGACCCATTGCGAAAATAAGTGGTAATTATAATGCGGCAACCGGACTATCTGCTGCGAATGTTAGTGGTACCGTAGCAGCTGCTGGTCTTCCAAGTATGTATCTGCCGCCTCAAGAAGAACCCGATATTCAAGAAGTTGGTCCGTACTGCGTTGGCGACCCAGCTGTTGATTTAGTAACCACTTGGCTGTGTGCAGGAAGTTCTGCCGAAGATGCCACCAATTACCCAACAGAATATGCGGGTACCGGAATAACCAATGCCGGTGCCGGAATTTTTAATCCAACCGCTGCAGGTGCGGGTACACATCAAATTATTTTTACCAGATGTAGTGTTGATGATACTATTTGGATTACGGTGAACACTTGTTCTTGTCCCGATACCACATTGAGTAACATTACTGCCCAATGTTCTAGCGGCGGTGCAATTAGTTTGAATTCATATAAAGTTACTACTGAGGCAGGAACTTGGAGTATTCAATCAGCCCCAATAGGTTCAACAGCTAGTATTTCGGGAGGAAACACTTTCAATATCTCTAATACAGTAGCGGGTAGTTATGTTGTTCGTTTTACTTTAACAACACCTCAAAGTGGCTGTCCCGATTATGCAGAACGAACAATAGTTATTTATACAAAACCGAATATTAGTTTAACCAATACTACTATTTGTTCTGGCGATGCAGCTGCAACTTTCGATGCAGGATCAGGTTATACAACTTACGCATGGAGTGGTAACGGAACAGGTTCATCAAGAACAACAACAGGCACAACCGCAGGAACATATACAGTAAGAGTAGCAGATGCCAATGGATGTAAAGACACATCATCAGCAACACTTGCAGTAAACACAAAACCGAATGTAGTTCTTACCAATGCTACAATTTGTTCTGGAGATGTAGCGGCAACTTTCGATGCTGGTTCAGGCTACACAGCATATGCATGGAGCGCCAATGGAACAGGTTCATCAAGAACAACAACAGGCACAACTGGTGGAACTTACACAGTAAGAGTAGCAGATGCAAACGGATGTAAAGACACCGCATCAGCAACACTTACTGTTAATGCAAAACCAAACGTAACATTAACGAATGTAGCGATATGTTCAGGTGACCCAGCAGCAACATTTGATGCAGGTACTGGTTACACAACTTACGCATGGAGCGGACCAGCAACGGGTTCATCACAAACGATTTCTGCAACGATAGCAGGAATTTATCAAGTGATTGTAACAGCAGGTTCAGGATGTAAAGACACAGCAACAGCGACATTAACAGTAAACACAAAACCAAATGTAGTTCTTACTAGTGCTACTATCTGTTCAGGCGATGCAGCGGCAACTTTCGATGCTGGTTCAGGTTTTACAACGTACGCTTGGAGCGGAAACGGAACAGGTTCATCAAGAACAACAACAGGCACAACGGCAGGAACATACACAGTAAGAGTAGTAGATGCAAATGGATGTAAAGACACATCATCAGCAACATTGACTGTAAATGCAAAACCAAACTTAACGCTTACCAACGCAAATATATGTTCGGGTGATGCAGCTGCTACTTTCGATGCGGGCGCAGGTTATACATCTTATGCTTGGTTTGTGAACGGAACAGGTACAGCGCAAACAACTTCTGGTATCACTGCAGGAACTTATACCGTGAATGTTATTGATGCCAATGGTTGTAAAGATACAGCGAGCGCTGCTTTAACGGTAAATACATTGCCAATAGTAAATTTAGGTAACGATGTTGAAGTTTGTTTTGATAGTCAGGCAGCAATATTCGATGCAGGTAATGCTGGATCTTCATATTTGTGGAGCAACAGTAGCACAGCTAAAACCATTACTACTGCAACGTCA
>CAMDPJ010000071.1 GCA_945903925.1 Chryseobacterium gleum | reverse complement strand
ATCTTCAAACCATAAGTCAGTAACTATCCCTCTTAGAGAAGAGGGCGTGCGGAATTGCCTGTGAAGTGGCGGGAGATGGACTACAACAGACTACTTCTTCTCCACCCAATCTCCACCCTCTTTAATCAAATCAATCAGCGCATCAACTGCCAATTCAGATGATATAGATTTTTGTACTACTTCCCTTCCTTTGTACAAAGTGATTTTACCAACGCCTGAACCTACGTAGCCATAATCGGCATCGGCCATTTCGCCCGGACCGTTTACGATACAGCCCATGATACCAATTTTCACTCCTTTTAAGTGGTTGGTAACGGCGCGAATTTTAGCGGTTGTTTCTTGTAAATCGAAGAGGGTTCTTCCACAGCTCGGACAAGAAATATATTCTGTTTTAGAAATACGAGTTCTTGTGGCTTGCAGCACACCAAAAGCTTGTGATGTTTGTGCTTGCAATGCTATGTCTTTCGCCGATATCCAAACACCATCACTCAATCCATCTAACAATAATGCACCAAAATCTGTGGCAGAATACAACTGAAAATTCTCAGGAGTTACATTGCAATATTCTCTTTTTACAATTACAGGAATCTTAATATTATTTTCCATCAATGTATTGAAAAAAGCACGTTGCTCGGCCATTCCATGCAAGTTGGTAGTTTTTAGAATAACAACAGTATTGCTTAAATTTTTAAGCGACGGAACAATATCCAAATTGTGCGCATGAACACTCAAGAAATTTTGAGATCCCGCTTTTCCAACCGAATAATGACGTTCTCTTTTTTGAACTTTTCCTTCGTTTTGAATCACACCCAAAGTTCCTGGAATTTCAAAATCAACGGTGTTGTCTCCAACATAAATATAATCAACCGCCATGTCGCTAATCGACCATTTATCTAAAGGCACCGAATAACTGTAACCCACACCAAATAAATTGGCTGGTT
The DNA here is from genome assembly GCA_945903925.1 of Chryseobacterium gleum. GTDB lineage: Bacteria > Bacteroidota > Bacteroidia > Flavobacteriales_C > JAHEZL01. Next base: position 9,043 of record CAMDPJ010000071.1, on the reverse strand, counting down.
TTATTTCTTTCAATTCAGAAAGATCGGCTACCACAACAGGCACATTTTTTCCTCCGATATTATTTACCGCTAGAGTTTCTCTTCTTTGATAATTGTAAGAATCTATTTGGTGATTTTTAATGGGAATTATTGGCGCATGTTTTTCTCTACCTACATATCTATCGGCCAAAGCTTTTGCCACTGGCGCTTCGAACTCAGGGTCTTCAGTTAATGAAACACGAATGGTATCGCCCAATCCGTCTTCCAATAAAGTACCAATTCCTACCGCCGACTTTATTCTTCCATCTTCGCCATCACCTGCTTCGGTAACACCCAAATGCAGCGGATAATTCATGTTGTTTTCTTTCATGGTTTTCACCAACAAACGATAGGCTTGCACCATCACCTGCGTGTTACTTGCTTTCATAGAAAGAACAATATTGTGGTAATTTAAATCTTCGCAGATACGTAAAAATTCCATCGCCGATTCTACCATTCCTAGCGGACTATCACCATATCTACTCATGATTCTGTCGCTTAACGAACCGTGGTTGGTACCAATACGCATCGCCGTTCCGTACTCTTTGCAAATCTTCACCAAAGGCGAAAATTTATTGCGAATTCTATCCAACTCTTGCTGGTATTCTGAATCGGTATATTCTAATGTTTGGAATTTCTTTTTGTCGACGTAGTTACCCGGATTCACGCGTACTTTCTCAATGAGACGTGCAGCTACTTCGGCTGCGTTTGGCGTGTAATGTATATCGGCAATTAAAGGAACATTGTATCCTCTTGCATTCAATTCTTTTTTGATGTTGGCCAAGTTTTCGGCCTCCTTAATGCTTGGCGCTGTGATGCGCACCAACTCACAACCCGATTCAATCATGCGAATGGTTTGCTCTACTGTAGCAATGGTATCCATCGTGTCGGTAGTGGTCATCGACTGAATTCTAATAGGATTTTTACCTCCCATTTTAAGGTCGCCTATGCTCACTTCACGTGTAAGCCAGCGTTCGTATTGAGTAAGATTGTTGGTGTATAAGGTCATGCGGTAAAAATAAGAAATATCAATTATCTTTTCTATATGATTTTTCACCGCCCTTAAAAGTGCTTTTACCTATTAAAGCTTCCGATTTAAAAACTTAGACCATACATTAGCCAAATGAAATCAAGAATTTTAATCGTACTGGCCATTTGGTTTTTATTGGATTTGTTCGCATTTGAAGCAATAAAAACAGCAACTTCAATCTCAATTATACACAGCGCCTATTGGCTTTTCGATATTGCTTTATTGGCACTCATGATCTACTTCGGCGCCAAAGGAAATTTCGCTTCGGGTCCGAACAAAAAGATGAATTGGCTCATGGCTTTGGTTATGCTTTCTATCATTCCTAAATTATTTATTTCAGTGTTTTTAATTGGTAAGGATGTCTTCCGTTTTATTTATAGCTTCTTCGACACAACAGAAAAAGAATCGTTCTTGGTTGCAAGAAATGTTTTTTACAATCGAGCTATTTTATTACTCACATTAATTCCATTCTTCGGCATTGTCTATGGCGTTATTAAAGGAAAATACGCTTACAAAGTACAAAACGTGAAACTCAAATTTAAGAATTTGCCAGATGCTTTTCACGGATTTAAAATCACACAATTGTCTGATATTCACTCGGGAAGTTTCGACAATAAAAAAGCAGTGAAAAAAGGAATTGAAATAGCCAATGCTCAAAAAAGTGATGTGATATTTTTCACCGGAGATTTGGTAAACAACAAGGCCGATGAGATGAACGATTGGATATCTACTTTCTCGCAACTGAGCGCTCCACATGGCAAATTCTCTATCTTAGGTAATCACGATTACGGCGATTATATTCCTTGGGAAAGTGTAACGGCCAAAGCAAATAATTTACAAAGATTGAAAGAAGTGCATGGCGAAATAGGATTTAAATTGTTGTTGAATGAGAATTTGAAATTGGAGAAAAACGGACAAGCCATTTCTTTAGTGGGCGTTGAAAACTGGGGTAATCGTGGCTTTGCGAAATACGGCGATTTAAACAAAGCATTGGAAGGAACATCAAATAATGAATTTAAAATCTTATTATCTCATGATCCATCGCATTGGAAAGCGCAAGTATTAGAACATAAAAGCGATGTGCATTTAACCCTATCGGGGCATACTCATGGTATGCAATTCGGATTTGAATTGTTCGGATTGAAATGGAGTCCGGTTAAATATATTTACAAGCAATGGGCTGGCGCGTATCGCGACAACGATAAATACATTTACGTAAACAGAGGCTTTGGATTCATAGGATTTCCGGGACGTGTAGGCATCATGCCCGAAATAACAGTGATAGAATTACTTAAAGCGTAGTAATATTTTCTTCTTTGCGCATTTGATAAATTCTGTATAAAGACAAGCCGCAAAACACAGTAAATAAAGCGGCAGTGGGCACAAGACTTCCTAGAGCTTCGTCGCTAGGATTTTCGGCTAAACTGCCCGTATTGTAAGCCACCACCATGGCCAAACTATTGTTAAAAGCGTGAGCGATAATACTTGTTTTGATGTCGCGAGTCCAGTAATACAAATACCCCAACAACATTCCCAAAATCAAGCGCACAAAAAATCCGTAAAACTGAAAGTGTACAAAACTAAAAATGGCAGCGCCGACTAAAATCGCCACATGCGGATTCATATTCGTTTTCAGTAAAATATTTTGCAAGCCCACTCTAAAAATAAACTCTTCGGCAATAGCGGTTAAAACACCAACAAACAAAATCATTAAAAGTAATTCGTTGATACTGTGCATATCGCCAAAACAATGTTGAATAATGCCCGATTTCACTTCAGAATACAACATATCGTTTTTAATTTCTTCTATGGGAAAATGCAAACCTTGATTCCACTGTCCTACCAACGAGAGGAACGGCAAAGCAAAAAAGAAAGCAAAAATGGCTTGAAGATAAGATCCATATTTATTTCCTTTTACTAAGAAAATAGTATCGTCTTTTTTGCGAAAAATGAAAACAAAAAGAATTCCCGAAATCAACAAAGGAATATTGCTACTCACAATTAAAAACCACATGGTTTTTGAAACTAAATCGGGATTGGAAATATATTTAGATATAATGGAATGACCATAATTTGCAGCCTCATCGGGAGAAGAATACTTTGCAATACTCAACTCAGTAATTTTATCAAAAGCAGCATTTACCTTCGTTAAATCATCATTTGAATAGTCAAAAGCAACATTAAAAATCAAAGAGATGAGAAGAGGCACCATCACTAGGGAAAGTGCAGTAATTAAAATCAGAAAAATCGATTCCTTAGCGTAAGAGAATCTTTCTTTAAATACTTGAAAACGAGAGTCCATTAATTAAAATTACCTTTTTGATTGATTACTTAGTACTTTTGCAAACAATGGTAAAGATAGGAAATATAGAATTGCCTGATTTTTCTTTGTTGCTTGCACCGATGGAAGATGTGAGCGACCCTCCGTTTCGTGCCTTGTGCAAGAAACATGGTGCCGATTTGATGTACACCGAATTTATTTCTTCTGAAGGCTTGATTCGCGATGCACACAAGAGCAAAATGAAATTAGATATTTTCGATCAGGAAAGACCAGTAGGCATTCAAATTTTTGGCGGAGACATAGAGGCGATGGGCGAAGCAGCAGAGATTGTGGAAGCAGCAAATCCCGATTTAATCGACATTAATTTCGGTTGTCCGGTTAAAAAAGTAGTCTGCAAAGGCGGTGGAGCAGCGATATTGCGCGACATTCCAAAAATGGTCCGCCTCACCGAACGCATAGTAAATTCTACCAATTTACCTGTAACAGTAAAAACACGTTTGGGCTGGGATGACAAAAGTAAATTCATTGTTGATGTTGCCGAAAGATTACAAGATGTGGGCATTAAAGCCTTGTCGATTCACGGCAGAACACGCGCGCAATTGTACAAGGGAGAAGCCGATTGGACGCTCATAGGCGATGTTAAAAACAATCCACGAATGAACATTCCCATCTTTGGAAATGGCGATATAGATACTCCCGAAAAAGCAAAAGAATACAAAGAAAGATACGGTGTAGATGGTATCATGATAGGAAGAGCAAGCATTGGAAATCCGTGGGTTTTCAATCAAATAAAACACTACTTAAAAACGGGAGAGCATTTACCCGAAGCAACGATAGAACAACGCGTAGAAGCAGCTAAATTTCATTTGCTTGAAGAGATTCGTTGGAAAGGCGAGAAATTAGGTGTTTGCGAAATGCGACGACATTACACCAATTATTTTAAAGGATATCCAGGGATAAAAGATTTCCGTCAGAAATTAGTAACGGTTGATGAACACGCTGAGTTGGAAAGTGTGATGGATGAGATTGCGAAGCATTATGGTGGGATGGTGATGTAGTCTTCTTTTCTAAAGAAGCAAAGACTTACTTTTTTCTTGGATAAAAAAGTAAGCAAAAAATCAAGAGCCAAAATATGCTGCCAGCCCGCTCTCCAAAAAATTAAAGGCTCCTTTATCCGCCTTATTTTTTGGTTCACAGCCTTTACACACGCCCGCATTTTGGCTCGGGCCTGCGCACAATAGTGACTCTAAGCTTAAAAAACGGATAATACTTAGTTGTGGGCGAATAATAAATACAACCCATTATGATCGATAGAATTGTATATTTTCACAACATGAAAATACCATTCATTATTCTAACTCTTCTTGCTTCATGCACTACGCAAGAGGTGGTGCTTACTAGCAATGAGCAAAAGCCAATGAATTCTGACACCATCACAACACAAAAAGACACAGCAGCTCGATTCACAGCAATCCAACTTCCTTTATATACTATAGATGACACGATCACTATGGACGATTTCCCCGTGACAGACTTGATGCTGCGCAACAACTCAAAAGACATTCAAATAGATAGTATTATTTCATTTGACAAAGCCTGGTTCTATAATCAAAAGAATAAACAAGTATTAATATTTGAATTCGCAACCGATTATTATAGAATGGAAACATATTTGTTTTCCGCAGAATATCTTAAAGAATACATGCCTAGCTTTCTTTTTCATAAAAAATCAAACAAACAATATACAGCTCTTAGTGAAAAAGAAGCTGAAATTTATTTACCTAAATTCATCACTCAAAGCAAAAGATGTGATGCATCCTTTTTTTGTTCAATTAAGGGATTAAAAATTGGAGAAAAAATTCAAAATATAATAGAAAAAAATGGAAGACCAGACACGATTATGTATGATAAAAAAATTGAAATCTATAGATGGGAATACAGAGGTGATTTGAATGATTGGAACACTGAAGCAGAAATAAAAGCAAATAAAAAAATAGCTCGCAATAGCTTTGGTTACCAAGTTATTCTATATACCAAAAATAAAAGAGTTATCGGAATCCATTTATTCAAAGAAATACCTTAACATCATGGGTCACTATTGTGCGCGAGCCAGCGCCAAAATACGGGCGTGCGGAAAGGTAGTGAACCAAATTTTTAATTCGGATAAAAGGAGAATTAAAAATTTGGAGAGCGGGCTGGCAGTATATTTTGGCTCTTGAATTTTTTGGATACTTTTTGTTTCAAGACAAAAAGTATCGATTTGCTTCTTTGAAAAGAAGATCATGATTAGATTGCTTCAATTTTGAGTACAAAATTCTCGCAAAGACGAGCTGGGTTAAAAAATAAATATGAGTTTCTAAAAACGTGATATGTTTAATCCCTCTCAGCTATCACCTCATTCACCTTCATCACATAATCACCAACTCGTTCAAAATTTGCGTAAAGATCTTTGTAGTATAAGCCGCTTTTAAAGCTATAAGCACCATTCTCCATGCTATCTAGATGTTGTTCTTGCGCTTTATCACGCAAAGCATCAATCTCTTCTTCAATCTTTTTCGCTTCGTTTAGCGTTACATCGCTGTAATCGCTTTTTAAATTTTGAATCAAAATATCAAAAGCTTTATCGAGTTTATCTAACATTTGATTCAAACAATCTCTTTGCTCTTGAATGAACCACACTTTGTTTTCTTTTTTTCGTTCCAAGATAAGGGCATTGGCGTAATAAAGATCACCTACCTGCTCCAAATCGCCTACCATACCAATCAATCTGCGAATGCAAAAAGAATTCTCCTCGGTCAATTCACCTTGCGAAACTTTGGTTAAGAAGTTGGTAATTTCTTCTTGCATGTTATCGGTAATATCTTCTCTTTTTCTCATTTCCAAAATGAGATCTTCAAAATTATTGCTTTCTTTTTCTTTCACTAAATTTCTAAAAGTTGTGTTCATCGATTTGGTGAGTTCGGCGAATTTCACCAATTCCTTTTTTGCTTCCGTAATACAAATTTCTGGAGAAGATAATAAACCACTGTTCATGAATTCTAAATGATACTCTTCGTCGGCATTGCCTTTAGATTTTACCAACTGGGTAGCTAGTTGCACCAAATAAGGTAACAAGCCCACCATAATAAAAACATTGATAACATTGTATGAGGTATGAAAAATTGCAATTCCTAAGGGCGAACCAATGCTAGTGTAAATGCTATCTTGATGGAAAATATCTTCAGCCATAACATCTATCACTGGGGTAATAACCCCCAACAAAAGAATCATCCAAACACTACTAATTAAATTGAAAATTGAATGAATTCTTGCGGCTCTTTTGGCGTGCACATTTCCTTCATAAGCAGAGATTTCCGCGTTGATGGTAGACCCTATGTTGTGTCCAAGAACCATTGCAAATCCACTCTCTATAGGCAGCACTCCCGCAAAACACAATGTCTGTGTAAAAACTACCGCTGCTGCAGAAGATTGCAATAAGAAAGAAAAAACAGCACCAATTAAAACGAAAGATAAAATGCTTAAAAATGAAGGGTCTCCATTTTCAATTAAAAAATCGAATACTCTACTGTCTCTCAATTCAAAAATAGAATCTTTTAAAATTTCGAATCCCCAGAACAAGATGGCAAAACCAATGATGATTTCTCCAACAAACTTCACCTTTTTCTTTTTTGCAAAAATGAAAGGAACACCCACAGCAATTAAGGGCAAAGCAGCATAATAAATTTCTGTTTTAAAACCGATGGTAGCCGCCAACCAAGAAGTGATTGTTGTGCCAATGTTGGCACCTAAAATAATGCTGCCCGACTGCAAAAGAGTAAGAATACCTGCGTTCACCAAACTCACCGTAACAACGATGGTGGCCGATGAAGACTGCACCAAAGAAGTTGCGAATATTCCTTTAAAAATGCCGCCTACCCTACTCTCTGTGCCAGCACTCAGCATCTTTCCCAAGTTGTCTCCCAATACTTTTTGCACCCCTTCACTCATCATTTTTAATCCGAAAAGAAGGAAGGCCAAACAGCCTACAAGATATAGAACATTATAGAGTTCTTGATTCATTAAATATAGTTCAATGTTCCATGTTTAAAGTTCCATGTTAGCCAGCTGACTTTGAACATTGAACTTTAAACATTGAACGAATTATTGCTTCTTAATGTGACGCAAAACTTTTGCTTCGATGTAGAATATAATTTCTTCGGCCATGTTTTTCGTTAAATCTCCCATTCTTTCAATCTTGCGCATAGCGCCCATGATGTACAAAATCTCTTCTGCCTTTTCGGGATTCGATTTTATTTTTTCTATGGCAATTTTTGTTGCAGCACTATTGTATTGGTTGAGCAATTCATCTAAATTGAAAACCTTTCTAGCCAAAGCGGGGTCTTCTTTGCGGTAGGCATCCATGATAAGAGAGAACATTTCCAGAGCCCTATCGAATGCAGGCATGATATTGAAAATATCGAGTATGTCTTGAGGAAATGGTCCGGGAGCAGAATTCACATACATCGCCAACCCTTCGGCATTGTCACCAATCCTTTCTAAACTGTGATTCATTTTAATACAAGCCAAAACGAAACGCAAATCTATCGCAACCGGATTATAGAGCGCCAAAATATTCTCGCAATCACGATCAATCGTCAACTCAGAAGCATTCACCCTTTTATCGTTGGCCACTACGTGACTTGCCAAATCTCTATCGCTGGTAGAAATAGCCTGTTTACTTTTCTCAATTTGAGAATGCACCAATTGAAGAAGTTGGAAAACTTCGTCCTTAAGGCGTTGCAATTCTGCTGCTAGATGTGACATATAAATTAGTTCAATGTTTAATGTTCTTTTTATTTGTTCAAAGTTTAATGTTCAATGTTCAATGTCAGCTAACTTTGAACATTGAACTTTAAACATTGAACGATATTTATCCGAATCTTCCAGTGATATAATTTTGCGTTCTTTCTTTTTCTGGATTGGTAAAAATCTTTTTTGTTTCATCATATTCTACCAAATCACCCATATAGAAAAAGGCGGTGTTGTCGCTAATTCTGCCTGCTTGCTGCATGTTGTGCGTAACAATTACAATGGTATATTTTTGTTTCAACTCCCAAATTAAATCTTCAATTTTTGATGTAGAGATTGGGTCGAGTGCCGAAGCAGGCTCATCCATCAATAAGATACTTGGCTCAAGTGCCAGGGCCCTCGCGATACATAGTCTTTGTTGTTGTCCGCCTGAAAGTGAAAGCGCCGATTTTTTCAAATCATCCTTCACCTCTTCCCACAAAGCCGATTGATGCAAAGATTTTTCTACCGTTTCTTCAATCAGTTTTTTGTTCTTGATACCTTGTATTTTTAGTCCGTAAGCCACATTTTCGAAAATAGATTTTGGAAAAGGATTTGGTTTTTGAAACACCATTCCTATCTTTTTACGAAGCTCTTCTACACGCATCATTTTTTGGTAAATATCTTTGCCATCTATAATGATATCACCGTCTTTGCGAAAGCCTTCTACGTAATCGTTCATTCTGTTAAACGTGCGTAAGAAAGTAGATTTACCACATCCCGACGGGCCAATAAATGCTGTAACGGTATTGGCTTTAATTGCCAAATTAACATTTTTCAAAACTTGATTCTGACCGTAATAAACATTGAGATTTATTGCTTCCAGTTTTTTTTCTTTGATACTTAATTTTTCCATAGAAAATATTTTACCACTTCACTTTTTTCTG
>CAMDPJ010000070.1 GCA_945903925.1 Chryseobacterium gleum | reverse complement strand
ACCGATATCTTTTCTGTAATATTTCCCTTCGAATTTAATTTTCTCTGCGATGGCAAAGCTAGCTGCTAAAGCTTCATTCATTGTTGGAGCAATAGAAGAAACGGCTAAAACCCTTCCGCCATTGGTTACAATTGCATCACCTGATGATTTTGTTCCCGCATGAAAAAGAATACTTCCTTCGCAAGATTCGAAACCAGTCATAACCTTCCCTTTTTCGTAATCTCCCGGATAACCTCCCGCTACCAGCATTACCGTAACACAAGTTCTATCGTCTAGTTCTATTGTCTTTTCAGATAAAGTACCATTACCAACAGCTTCGAATAATTCGAGAACGTCGCTTTTAATGCGCGGCATCACCACTTCTGTTTCTGGGTCGCCCATGCGCACATTGTATTCAATTACTTGAGGATCTCCGCCATCATTCATCAAGCCAATAAAGATGAAGCCTTTGTAATCGATACCTTCTTTTTTCAAACCTTCGATGGTTGGTTTAACCACTCTTTCTTCCACTTTTTTAAGGAAATCTCCTTTGGCGAATGGCACTGGAGAAATAGCGCCCATTCCACCTGTATTTAATCCTGTGTCGCCTTCACCAATTCTTTTGTAATCTTTGGCTTCAGGTAAAATAACATAGCCATTACCGTCGGTAAGCACGAAAACAGAAAGTTCAATACCTTTTAGGAATTGTTCAATTACGACTTTGTTGCTGGCCTCTCCAAATTTCGCATGAGCCAACATATCCGTTAATTCCTTCTGAGCGTCATTTACATTGTCTAAAATTACTACCCCTTTGCCGGCAGCCAAACCATCGGCTTTCAATACAAAGGGAGGTTCTTGAGTTTCCAAATACTTTAGTCCTTCTTCCAATTGTTCTTTCGTGAAGCTAGCATAAGCAGCAGTAGGAATACCATGCTTAATCATGAATTTTTTAGAGAATTCTTTACTTCCTTCTAGTTGTGCGCCATCTTTTTTCGGACCGATAACAGGCACATTTTTTAGTTGCTCATCGGCCAAAAAGAAATCGTGTACGCCTTTAACCAAGGGGTCTTCGGGACCAACAATTACCAATGAAATATTTTCTTTCAATACCAAAGCTTTGATAGAAGGGAAGTCATCGGCGGCAATAGCCACGTTGGTTCCTATTTGAGAAGTGCCAGCATTGCCCGGAGCGATAAACAACTTATTTAATTTTTTGCTTTGTGCAATTTTCCAACTGAAAGCGTGCTCGCGTCCACCCGAGCCTAAGATTAATACATTCATTTTTTTGCTGTTAACTTTTAATTTTCTTAAAGTGGGATATTTCCGTGTTTCTTCTTTGGTAATTTTGCTACTTTATTTTTAAGCATTTCCATCGCAATGATAAGCTTTTCGCGTGTTTCCGAAGGCATAATCACCTCATCAACATAACCACGCTCAGCAGCGATATAAGGATTGGCAAATTTATCGTTGTATTCTGCTTCTTTCTCTTTCCATTGTGCATTGGCGTCTTTAGCCTCAGAGATTTCTTTTTTGAAGATAATTTCAGCAGCACCTTTAGCGCCCATCACCGCAATTTCTGCCGATGGCCAAGCATAATTCATATCGGCACCAATGTGTTTAGAATTCATTACATCGTAAGCACCCCCGTAGGCTTTTCTGGTAATTACTGTAATTCTTGGCACAGTAGCTTCGCTAAAAGCATACAATAACTTCGCTCCGTTGGAAATAATTCCATTCCACTCTTGATCGGTACCGGGAAGGAAGCCAGGAACATCTACCAAAACCACCAAAGGAATATTGAAAGAATCGCAAAAACGAACAAATCTTCCTGCCTTCGTAGATGAATTAATATCTAGCACTCCCGCTAAATGCTGCGGATTATTGGCCACTACACCAATGGATTTCCCTGCCAAACGAGCAAAACCAACAATAATATTTTGAGCAAAAGCTTTATGAACTTCCAGAAAACTATCGATATCGGCGATTTCCGCAATCACTGATTTCATATCGTAAGGCTGTAAATTATTTTCGGGAATAATCGAATCTAGTTTATCGCGTTTTTCATTTCCTGCTTCATAAGCATTGATTGGCGCTCTTTCCTCGCAATTTTGAGGTAAATATGACAACTGTTTTTTCAACAATTCAATTGCATCTAAGTCGGTAGAAGCAGTATAATGCGTAACCCCTGATTTAGAAGCATGAGTATCGGCACCGCCTAAATCTTCGGAACTCACTTCTTCATTGGTAACGGTTTTCACCACATTGGGTCCGGTAACAAACATATAAGAAGTACCTTCCACCATCGTGATAAAATCGGTTAATGCAGGAGAATATACCGCACCACCTGCGCAAGGTCCCATGATCACAGAAAGCTGAGGAATCACTCCCGAAGCCAAAGTATTTCTATAAAAGATATCGGCATAACCTGCTAAAGAAACCACTCCTTCTTGAATACGCGCACCACCCGAATCATTCAAACCAACCATAGGCGCACCATTTTGCATAGCCAAATCCATTATTTTACAAATTTTTGCCGCGTAAGCTTCCCCTAAGGAACCGCCCATCACTGTAAAATCTTGAGAAAACAAATACACCAATCTACCATTCGCCAATCCATAACCCGTTACGACTCCATCGCCCAATATTTTTTGATCTTGTAGACCAAAATCGGTTGAACGATGTTGAACAAATTTGCCTATTTCCTGAAAAGTACCTTTATCTAATAAGAGCTCAATTCTTTCACGAGCAGTTAATTTTCCTTTCTGATGTTGGGCTTTAATACGATTTTGACCACCACCTTCTTTGGCCAAAAAGTTTTTGTGGTTTAGCAATTGAATTTTTTCTTTACTCATACAGTAAGTTACGTGAAAGGGTAAAAGTAAAAAGACAAAAGGGATTTCCTACAAAAACATTCAAGATCACCCTTTAAAACACAAAGTTTTCAGCTGCTATTAAAAAAAAGATGTTGATAATTTGTGGGTTATAAATATTAATTCTATTTTTGTCGCCCGTTTTTCCCTTTAAGAAGAGCGAAACCATTTAAAAAATAAGCAAGTGGACACTTTAAGTTACAGAACAGTATCAGCAAACCAAAGCACAGCTAGAAAGCAGTGGGTAGTAGTAAATGCTGAAGGGCAACACCTAGGAAGATTGGCTTCGAAAGTAGCTAATTTGATTCGTGGAAAACACAAAACAAATTACACTCCTCATTTTGATTGTGGAGACAACGTAATTGTGATCAATGCAGATAAAATTGAGCTAACCGGAGCAAAATGGGATGCTAAAGATTATATCCGTTACACTGGATACCCCGGCGGACAAAAAATTCTTTCAGCGAAAGAAGTTCATGCAAAAAGACCTACCGCTTTAGTAGAAAAAGCAGTAAAAGGAATGCTTCCTAAAACAAGATTAGGCAGTGCCTTGTTTACTAACCTGCATGTATATGCAGGTACAACGCACAAGCATGAAGCGCAACAACCGAAAGAATTGAACATCAACGAAATTAAATAATCGAAATGGAAATAATCAACACAGTTGGTAGAAGAAAATCCTCGGTAGCTAGGATTTACTTGAAAGAAGGGAACGGAACAATTATCGTTAACGAAAGAGAAGCAAACGAGTATTTTCCTACAACTATTCTTCAATTCAAATTAAATCAAGCGATTAAGATTGCTGATTTAGAAGGTAAATTAGACATCAACGTCACTGTAACTGGTGGCGGAATTACCGGTCAGGTTGAAGCAACTCGCATGGGTATTGCTAGAGCTTTGGAAAAATACAATGCTGATTTAAGAGCTCCCTTAAAAAAAGAAGGCTTATTTACAAGAGACCAAAGAGAAGTGGAGAGAAAAAAACCAGGTCAAAAGAAAGCAAGAAAGAGATTCCAATTCTCTAAACGTTAATATTATTATTCAATTTATAAAACTGATTAGATGGCTAAGGCAACTTACAAAGAGTTAATGGATGCAGGAGTACACTTCGGGCACTTGACAAGAAAGTGGAATCCGAACATGGCTCCTTATATTTTCATGGAGAAAAATGGTATTCACATCATTGACCTTAATAAAACTATTGGCAAGCTGGAAGAAGCTGCTGCAGCTTTGAAACAAGTTGCTAAATCAGGAAAGAAAATCCTTTTCGTAGCTACTAAAAAACAAGCTAAAGAAATCGTTTCAGAAAGAGTAAAGGCTATCAATATGCCGTATGTTACTGAAAGATGGCCCGGAGGTATGTTGACGAACTTTTCTACTATCCGTAAGGCGGTTAAGAAAATGAGTACTATCGACAAAATGGCTACTGACGGTACTTTCGACAACATGTCGAAAAAAGAAAGATTAACCATCATGCGTGTGAGAGAGAAATTAGACCGTAACTTAGGTTCTATCTCTGATCTTAGTCGTTTACCTGGTGCTTTGTTCATCGTTGATATCCACAAAGAAAATATTTCTGTTCAAGAAGCACGCAAATTGAACATTCCAACTTACGGTATTGTTGATACTAACTCAGATCCTAATAAAATTGATTTCGCTATCCCTGGAAATGATGATAGTTCTAAATCTGTTGACTTAATCTTAAGAGTTGTTTGCGAAGCTATTGCTGAAGGTTTAGAAGAAAGAAAAGCTTTGAAAGGAACAAAGAAAGATGAAGATGAGAAAGAAGGAGTAGTAGCTGAAGTAAGAGCTACCGAAGAAATAGCTGGAGAAGAATAATTAAAAGATTATAACGATGGCAACAATGGAAATAAATGCTAAAGATGTAATGAAATTGCGCACTCAAACTGGTGCGGGAATGATGGATTGCAAAAAAGCTTTGGCTGAAGCAGAAGGAAATTTTGAACTAGCAATCGATGTTCTTAGAAAACAAGGACAAAAAGTGGCTAACAAACGTGCCGACAGAGAAACAACTGAAGGTTTTGTATTGGCTAAAACAAGTGCTGATAACAAGAAAGCTTTTATTATTTCTTTAAACTGTGAAACCGACTTCGTTGCAAAAAACGAAACCTTTGGCAAACTAGTGGAGCGTTTTGCAGAATTGGCTTTGATAAACAACTGTCAATCTGTTGAAGAAGTTAAAGCATTGAAATTCGACGATATCACTATTGGTGAAAAAGTGATCGAGCAAACTGGTGTTATTGGTGAGAAATTAGAAATTTGCTGTTTCGAAGCTATCGCTGGTGAGCAAGTTTACGCTTACAATCATCCTGGTAACAGAACAGCTGCTATCTTGGCAGTAAATGTTGCTGCTGATGCTGAAGTGGTTAAAAACGTTGCTATGCAAATTGCTGCAATGAACCCAGTTTCTATCGATAAAGCTGATTGTCCGCAAGCAGTAATCGAAAAAGAAATTGAAATCGCTAAAGATTTATTGAGACAAGAAGGTAAACCTGAGGATATGATTGATAAAATCGCTCAAGGTAAATTAACTCGTTTCTTCAAAGACAGCACTTTATTGAACCAAGATTTCATCAAAGACGGAAAAACTACTGTAGCCCAATACTTACAGTCGGTAAATAAAGACTTAACAGTTACCGCCTTTAGAAGATATTCATTGGCTGATTAGTCCAAACAAAAAAGAGAGAATTTAAATTCTCTCTTTTTTTTTGCCCATTTTTTTATAACTCTGATACTTAAGCAAATGAAATACAAAAGAATACTTTTAAAGCTAAGTGGTGAAGCTTTGATGGGTGAAGGACAATACGGAATCGACTCTAATCGATTGTTAGAATATGCTAAAGAAATTGCTACGGTTGTTGGCACAGGTACTGAAGTAGCGCTCGTAATTGGCGGGGGAAATATATATAGAGGAATAAATGCTGAGAAATCGGGAATCGACAGAGTGCAAGGTGATCACATGGGCATGCTTGCTACAATGATCAACAGTTTAGCCTTGCAAGCTACATTAGAAAAAGTAGGTATAAAAACCCGTTTGCTTTCTGCCATTGTGATGGATCAGGTTGCCGAACCATATATTAGAAGAAGAGCTGTTCGTCACTTAGAAAAAGGAAGAGTGGTTATTTTTGGGGCAGGAACAGGAAATCCTTATTTCACTACAGATACAGCAGCATCTTTAAGAGCTATTGAAATAGAAGCCGATGTGATTTTAAAAGGAACACGCGTAGACGGTATTTACACTGCCGATCCTGAGAAAGATAAAACAGCAGTAAAATACAACAAAGTTTCTTTTACAGAAGTGTATGAAAAAGGCTTAAACGTAATGGATTTAACCGCATTCACGCTTTGTAAAGAAAACAAACTACCTATCATCGTTTTTGATATGAATAAGGCAGGCAACTTGCACAAAGTAGTATTGGGCGAAGATGTAGGAACATTAGTAGAAGTATAGTAAATTCATCGAAATTTTTAATTCATCGAAAATTCATTGAGGATGTCAGATATCAATTCAGTTTTAAACACCGCAGAAGGTGTGATGAACAAAGCACTAGAAAGATTAGAGAAGGAATTGTCTAAAATTCGCGCAAGCAAGGCCAACCCTACTATGTTAGATAGTGTGAAAGTAGATTATTACGGCAATCCTTCGCCTATTGCAAACATTGCAAACATTAACACTCCCGATGGTAGAACATTAACTGTTCAGCCTTGGGAAAAGGGGATGATTGAGCCTATTTGTAAAGCTATTTTAGATGCTAATTTGGGCTTGAATCCACAAAACAATGGAGGAACAATCATCATTTCTATACCGCCATTAACAGAAGAAAGAAGAAAAGCTTTGGTAAAACAATGCAAAGCGGTAGGTGAAGATGCGAAAGTGTCTATTCGTCAGGCTCGTAAAGACACCAACGACTCTATCAAAAATTTACAAAAAAATGGCTTGCCAGAAGACACTGCAAAAGGCGGGGAGACTCAATCACAAACCCTTACAGATAAATATGTTGCTTTGGTCGATAAACATGTTGCAGACAAAGAAAAAGAAGTAATGACCGTATAAGGGAAGAAAAAAATTAAAAATTAAAAAGGCAAAAAGCTTCATCTGTCGACTGACTTATGGAGCTTTTCTATTTTAATGCATTTAGTATTTTTTCATCCATGGGATCCACTCCAGAAGAAAAAAAGTGCAATAATTTTCCATTTTCATCCACCAAATACTTACCAAAATTCCAAGAAGGATCATGAGTATTCCAACCATTCAAAGTGGAGTCGGACAGCCATTTAAACACTTCGTTTTGCTCTTTTCCTTTTTTTACCGAACTCTTCATCGCGATAGTAAAAGAAACGCCGTAATTCTTCTTGCAAAATTCAGCGATGGTAGAATCACTTCCTGGTTCTTGGCCACCAAAATCATTTGCCGGAAAAGCGATAATCACCAGTTTGTCTTTGTATTTCTGATACAAGGCTTCTAAACCATCGTACTGCTTTGTGTAGCCGCAGCGGCTAGCCGTGTTCACCAATAACACTTTCTTGCCTTTCAATGAATCAAAATGAAAAGTAGAACCATCATTCATTAGAATGCTTAAAGAATGGAAGGAGGTTTTCGCTTCAACATTGTTTTCGTTTTTTGTATCCATAGCAAAACAGCTTATTAAAAGTATGGCAACAAATGCCACAAAACTTATTTTTTTATACATAGAAGAATTTATCTTGGTGAAGTTAGTATTTATAATGTTATGCAGTCATTAAATCATCGGTACTTCCATCATTAATATTTCGCAATCACTCATGCTTTTAAAATCAAAGGAATTGCTTTCCCAAATACCAATTGCATCTCTTTCGTTCAATTCTTTGCCAGTAACAATTGCTTTGCCTTTCAATAAGAAAAAATATACGCCATTTCCTTCTTTTTTGACATTGTAAGTAGCTGTTTTGTTTGCTACAAAACCACCCAAATGAAACCAAGCATCTTGATGAATCCAAACACCTTCGTCATTTTTGTTTGGAGATACAACTTGTTGTAATTTATTTTCTCTGTCTTTTAAGTTTAAAGTGATTTGGTCGTAACGAGGTTGTACGTTCTGTTTGTTAGGAATCACCCATATTTGCAGGAACTTTACCGCATTGCTTTTACTTTTGTTGTACTCACTGTGATACACGCCCGTTCCTGCACTCATTACTTGTATGTCGCCATGTTTTATCACGGTAATGTTTCCCATGCTGTCTTTGTGTTCTAAGTCGCCTTCTAGCGGAATAGAAATAATTTCCATGTTTTGGTGATGATGCTCGCCAAAGCCCATTCCTGGCGCTACATAATCGTCGTTTAAAACACGCAATGCGCCAAAATGAATTTTTTCGGGATTGTAATAATTAGCAAAACTAAAGCTGTGGTGCGATTTCAACCAGCCATGATTGGCGTGGCCGCGTGACGCTGAAGAGTGAAAGGTGGTTTTCATGAGATTAAGATAGTGAGATTTTGCTTGTGATAGTTCACTTTATTTTTTAATGTTGTAAAGTGTTTAAGAGGACCAAAAGGACTTTGAGGACCATGATGACCTTGAGTGAAGTACTTTCTCAATGTCCTTTAGGTCTTCAAAGTCCCCAACGTCCTCTAATTTCCATTAACCTAACTAAATTATTTTTTATGCAAACTCCCGGTTTTATTCCGCCTCATGGTGGCTACAAGAAATTATTGAGCTACCAAAAATCAGAAATTATTTATGATGCTACTGTTTACTTTACGCAACGTTTTTTTAAACCTTTTGATCGAACTGTTGATCAAATGGTGCAAGCTGCGCGTAGCGGTAAACAAAACATTGCAGAAGCCAGTGTCGCTTCGGGCACAAGTAAAGAAACCGAAATTAAACTAACTAATGTTGCACGTGCAAGTTTAGAAGAACTTTTGATTGATTATCAAGATTTTTTGCGCAAGAACAAATTTACAGAATGGGATAGAAATCATAAGCTGGCTTTGCGTTTTCGTGAGCTCAACAAAGTGCCTGGTGCATCATATCAATCTTTGCAAAAAGCAATTGAAAACCCCGATGCTGAAATTTGCGCCAACAGCATTATTTCTTTGATTAAAACTGCCACTTATTTGTTGAGCAAACAATTGATTTCGCTTGAGCAAAATTTTATAAAGAATGGTGGCTTAAAGGAAAGTATGTTTAAAGCTAGGTTGAAGGCGAGAGGGAAGTAGTTGTTTTTAGAGGACTTTGGGGACATTGAAGACGCTGATGACCTTGAGTGAAGTGCATGTTCCATGGTCGGCATAGTCATCAGTGTCTTCAAGGTCTTTTATAAGGTACTTGTTTGAAATTTTTGCTGTTGTTTTAAATTGAAAATTTGAAACTGCTGGAAAGAAAGCCGAAGGCTTGGGGATTGTGAGAATCGCGTAGGCAAAAGAAAATGCAGCCTAAGCGAGGCGGGGAGGGGTATGTCCATTTTTCAGGAAAGTGATTCGATTAGCATTTTTGGGTTTCTCGGCGAGTTCTTTAGCAAACACTTTTTTTATCAATTCCACTGTGTCGTGAAGTCTTTGCAGTGGGGTTTTGTTTGCCATTTGTTCATGATGATACAATTCAGCCTCTTCATTTGAACCAAAAAAAGTAATTCTTTTGTTTAAAGAATACTCTGCGCTTGGTTCATTCAATTCGCTGTTTGTATTATCATCATTCATTTTTCTAAGATAATGAAAATAGCAGTTGGTAGGTAGCTTTGTGGATCGCGATTGAAAATCGCTGTACGACGAAGTCATTATGAACACCTTATAAAAATTAATTGAATAGTGAACTAAAAGAAGATTTCAGAATCGCAGCACAAAATCTGAAATTACTTGTTTTTTTCACATCGCTCCGCTTAGCGTGCATTTTCTTTTCGCTAAGCGGACCTAGCATTTCAGAGGCTTCGCTTCGTGTTTTATCTTTTAAAGAGAAAAAGCCGAAGGCTTATGGAGTGTGAGAATCGCTTAGATTTGATATTAAGAGGAGAAGCACCGCTTCGGTCTTAGAAAATGCAGCCTAAGCGAGACGGGGAGTTGTTACTTTAATTTAAAAGTTAAACCTCCTCTAATGATTAATCCATTATCTAATTGTTCTCCTAGTGCATATCCTTTGGTTTTATAGCCGAGATGTAATGTTGCGCCCATGGTGTGGTCATTTGAAATGAAATCGTAATTGATGGCTGCCATAACT
>CAMDPJ010000069.1 GCA_945903925.1 Chryseobacterium gleum | reverse complement strand
TGCCTCAACATATTCCATTTTTCAAGAGGAGCGTTTTATTGACACTTTAAAAGATTGGGGATATTTTGGTCCAGAAGATTTAAAACCTAAATGGTACAGGGATCAATCCCAGTAATTTCAGATTTTGCGCAGCGAATCTGAAATCCCTTTTTCAGGCATTTTTAATGCCGATGCGCTAAATTTAAAAAGTAGTTCTATCGCGATTAAAAATCGCTAAAATGAAGATTTCAAATTCGCTTCGCAAAATTTGAAATTACAAGACATCCGTCGTCTGACGGACGCGCCCGGCAGATTAGCTGAGAATAATCATCCTTTCCATCCTTTAATCTTTTAAATCTTGGTTCAGACATTTTCCTTATTTTTACTCCATGAAAGATTTTCTTCGCCGTTTTAAAATCAGCTATATTCTCTACAATTTCTTTAGAAAAAAAGATTTGCAGCACAATGAAGCGATGTACACTAAACTAGGATTGAAAAAGAAATATTTTTCGCCGGTAAACAGCAATGATTTCGAAAATCTTCCGCAAGAAACTCCTTGGTTAGACAAAGAAGATTCGAAAGTGGTTCTTCCAAACAACCAACAATTTAAGGTATTACCAACAAATATTCAAAATGAATTAATTAATTACAGCGACAATGGATACGCTATTCTTCGCGAATTTTTTGAAACACAAACAATCGATAAAATCAACGCTGAAATTGATTCAATGGTTGCCGAAGGAAAAGCCAACTGGCGTTACAACAGCAGCAAAATAATGTTCGCTATTCACGAGTCGGATTTCTTAAAAAGCATTGGAAAAAACGAACAGCTCAATACTATTTTATCTCTGCTTTTAGGCAAGAAATCAAAGTTATTTCAAAGCATTAATTTCTTGTATGGAAGTGAACAAAAAACACATAGCGACAGCGTGCACATGACGACCTATCCCTTAGGTTATATGATTGCTATATGGGTAGCATTAGAAGACATTTCAGAAGATCAAGGGCCGCTACACTATTACCCTGGCAGCCACAAACTCCCTTATATAATGAACAAAGATTACAACAACGAGGGCAATCAGTTTTTGGTGGGTGATAAATTGTATTACGATTACGAAGACAAAATCGAAGAAATCATCAAAGACAAAAACTTGCAAAAGGAAACCTTCGTGGCCAAAAAAGGAGACGTATTAATTTGGCATGCCAACTTGATGCATGGCGGAAACAAACATCTTGATAAATCGAAAACGCGCAAAAGCATGGTGTTTCATTACTTCAGTGAAAATGTGGTTTCTTACCATGAATTTACGCAACGGCCGGCTTTTATAAAAGAATAAATTAATTTCTTATTTTTGCCATCTATGAAAGCAGTATTACTTGTTCAGCTGGGCACTCCCGATAAACCAGAAAAAGCAGATGTTAAAAGATATCTCAAAGAGTTTTTAAATGACCCAAGAGTAATCGATTTTCCTACTTTGAAACGTACGATTTTGGTTAATGGAATCATCATTCCAGCTCGATTGAACAACTCTACAGAGATTTACAAAAAAGTGTTTACCGACAAAGGTTCTCCCCTACTTTTTCACACTGCAGAACTAGCTAAAAAATTGCAAAAAGAAATGGGTAGCGAATACTTGGTGAAATTTGCCATGCGCTACCAAAACCCTTCCGTAACCGGTGTTTTAGCTGAACTAGAAAAAATGGCTTTGGAAGAATTAATCGTTGTGCCTCTGTATCCTCAATACGCATCATCATCTACAGGCAGCACCACTCAAAAGGTTTTAGAAATAGTAAGCAAATGGGAAACCATACCCAATGTTCGTTTTGTAAATAAATTTTTCGATAATGAGGGCTATATAAATTGTGTGGTTGAACAAGGCTTAAAACACGATTGGAAAAGCTACGATAAAGTCGTATTTAGTTTCCACGGTTTGCCTGAAAGACATATTGCCAAAGGTTGTAAACTAACCAATTGCAAAGCAGAAGACTGTATTAATAAGTGTGATGATGAAAGAAGATATTGCTATCGTTCTTCCTGTTACGAAACAGCCCGACAAGTATCGGCTAGAATGAACATTCCCAATGAAAAATACACCGTTGTTTTTCAATCGCGTTTAGGCAAAGACCCTTGGATACAACCTTTCGCCGATGCTGAGTTGGTAAACTTAGCCAAAGCGGGAGCCAAAAAATTATTGTTTTTCTCTCCTGCCTTCGTTGCCGATTGCTTAGAAACCATTGTTGAAATTGGTACCGAATACCAAGAAATTTTTCAAGAACATGGAGGCGAAAAAGTGCAACTGGTAGAAAGCTTAAACAGCAATGATAGCTGGGTAAAAGCGCTGGAAGGCATCATTAAAAAATAGGCGTCGATTTCTAATTAAATAAATGTATTTTTGAGGCTCACAATTAAGCCTTTGAAAAGAATATTAAAAAGCATAAAATTTGATTACGCTAAAGAGTACAACTCTTTATTAGCTTTCGCTGCAAAATCAGATTATTCAATTGTTTTAAATCCTTTGCGTATTCGCGAAGGATTTAAAACTTTATATGCTTTTGGTAACAGGAAATTTGTGCAAGGCAATGTTGGAAATGCATTCGAGGAAACAGCAAAATTGCAAGAGTCAGCTGATACAATTTTCGGTTATTTCTCTTACGACCTTAAAAATGAAATAGAATCACTTAATTCTGCAAACGCTGATCTCACTCTCTTTCCTGATTATTTCTTCTTTCAGCCTCGTTTGATTGCGCGTGTGTTAGAAAACGAATTACTATTAGAATATTTCGAAGAAGACGAAGCTTTTGCACAAAATTTCATTCAGTGCGTCATTGAGATCTGTCAGCTCACGGACGAAGCAACCTCCTCTTCAAATTCAATCTCATTAAAATCTCGACTCAGCAAAGAAGAGTACATTGCTAAAGTCAATCAACTCAAAAAACACATTCACCGAGGAGATATTTATGAAGTCAATTTTTGCCAGGAATTTTATGCAGAAAACGTTGTAATTGATCCCTTAGAAGTTTTCCAAAAATTGCTCAAAAAATCATCAAGTCCATTTTCATCATTTTTGAAAATGCAGGATAAATTTTTGCTTTGTGCGTCGCCCGAAAGGTTTCTAAAAAAAGAAGGTGCTCGCGTTATTTCTCAACCTATAAAAGGAACAGCGAAGCGTGGCGCAAATCAAGAAGAAGATGAAAACCTCAAAAAAACATTGTTCGAAAGCGCCAAAGAAAGAAGTGAAAATGTAATGATAGTCGACTTGGTACGCAATGATTTATCGACCATTGCAAAAGACGGTACTGTTAAAGTAGAAGAGCTTTTTAAGGTATATTCTTTTCCGCAATGGCATCAAATGATTTCTACCATTTCTTGTGAAGTAGACAATAGCATTTCATCTCTACAAATCATTAAAAAATGTTTTCCTATGGGCTCTATGACTGGTGCACCAAAGGTAAGCGCATTGCGATTGATAGAAAAAAACGAAAGTATGAAACGCGGCATTTTCTCGGGCGCAGTAGGTTATATCGACAACGAAAATAATTTCGATTTTAATGTGGTAATTAGAAGTTTGGTGTACAATGCAAAAACAAAATACCTTTCTTTATGCGTAGGCAGCGCCATTACAGCACATTGCGATGCAGAGCAAGAATATGAAGAATGTTTATTGAAAGCAGCAGTACTAAAAGAAGTTTTACGATGAAATATCAAGAATTATTTACAAAAGAAGATTCGATTTTAGTTGCTGTAAGTGGCGGATTAGATTCTATTGTTTTGCTGCACTTATTACATTCAAGCAAAAAAAATATTGCAGTAGCACACTGCAATTTTTCTTTACGCGCTAAAGAATCTGATGACGATGAAGCATTCGTAAAACAATGGGCTAAAACACATAAAATTCCATTTTTCAGTAAGAAATTTAATACAAAAAAATTCGCGAAAGAACGTTCCTCATCTACCCAAATGGCTGCTCGTGAATTACGTTATGCCTGGTTTAAAGAATTGGCGAAAGAAAATGGTTTTACAAAAATAGCAGTGGCACATCATGCCGATGATCAGTTTGAAACAGTATTATTGAATTTGTTGCGCGGAACGGGTATTTCGGGCATTACTGCTATGAATACACAGAACGGAATAATCGTTCGCCCGCTACTTTATTTAAGCAGAAAAGACATTGAAAGCTACGCCAAAAAACACAAATTAAAATGGCGCGAAGATGCAAGCAACGCCGAAGAAATATACGCACGAAATAAAATTCGGCATAAGGTACTTCCAGTGCTCAAAGAATTGAACCCTTCTTTACTCTCTACTTTTGTAAATACTAAAAGGCGTTTGCAAAATGCGCAACTTGTTTTTGAAAAAGGAAAAAGTGATTTTTTGGTTAAAGCTGCTTTTGATGGTGGATGGAAATTTAAAGTCACTAAAGACAATGTTGCGAAGGCTTTGCTGAGTGAAATATTATTTGATTTTGGATTTACGCACGATGTTATTTCAAAGATTACAGCCGCCAACAAATTGGAGTCGGGAAAAATATTTTTAGGGAAAAACTGCCGTTTACTCAAAAACAGAAACGAATGGATATTAACCCCGCTTCAAGAAATAGAAGAATCGTTTTTACTGGAGAAAGGTGCTTCTATTGCATTGCCAATTGTATTAAAAAGCGCATCAAAAGCAATCAAAGGCTTTAAAATTTCAAAGGACCCAACCCTTGCTCAGCTTGATGAAGACAAGCTAAAATTTCCACTAAAATTACGCAAATGGAAACAAGGCGATTGGTTTATTCCACTGGGCATGAAAGGCAAAATGAAGCTGAGCGATTACTTTATCAATCAAAAGTTCTCTTTGTTAGATAAAGAAAATGCCTGGATTTTAGCATCGGGAAATGACATTGTTTGGATTGTAGCCCATCGTGTTGACCAGCGCTATGCGATTGGTGAAAAGACAAAAAAAGTATATCTTGCACAAGTGAAATAAGACTATGAAAGAAAACAATCTATTTGAAGAGAAACAATACTTAGGAACCAACAAAATGCACCTTTTAATTCGCTTGGTAATTGCCATGGGATGCTTTTGTTTGTATCGTTTTTCCGACACTGATGACGAAACGAAAGGTTTGTTTTTTATATTGGGTATTGCTGCATTAGCTATCTCTGGGTTGTTGGTTTTTGTATTACATATTAGCACAGTAGTAAACAATGGCAGCTTGGTGTTAGATGGCTTTTGGATGTCGAGAAGAGTTAAAATTGATTTGAATTCTATCGTAAGTGCGGAGGTTACTAAGTATCCTCGCTTTGTGATGCACCGCGCTGTATATAATTTACACCTTAAAGGCACCATCAAATTTTTCACTAAAGGCAATGAGGCTTTGCTGTTAATTGACCGCGATGGATTAAAATATTGCATTGGTTCTCAGAAGGCTAAAGAATTATGTGCCATAGTGCAGAAACAAATTCAGTCGACTAAAGTATAAGAAGTCTATATTTTTTTATATTTACTATTATAGACCTAAAAAAATCAAGAATATGTTAGCAAGTAAAATACCCTCAGGAACACCAAGCGCTCAAGCGATTGATAAAGAACAAGTGAAGTTGTTGCGTTTTAGCACCGAAGACGTTCTTGCCGACAAACAGGAAGCTCTGCAAAGAGGAATCGACCTTAAAAGAGCCGAAGCTGTTGGTGCCAGTGCCAAATCAAACGTTAAAATCTTCTTCAAATCATACAATGGAAACAGTTACAAAGTAGAAGCTACTATTTGGGCTGTTACTGAAAAAACGGTGTCGCTGAAAGGTGAAATCATGATTCCAATTGTGTCGATTTACAAAGTAGGTTTATTCTAATTTAACCTATTTTAATTAGCCTTCAACAATGTTCTTGCTTACATTTACTTGGATACAATCTGTGAAATAAAAGCATGAAACACTTAAAAATACTTTTACTTCTTACCTTATTTTCGAATCTCATTTACGGGCAAAAAAGTCCAGTTAAATGGGATTTCGCCATTAAAAAGGTTTCCGATTGCGACTACCAATTGGTGTGGCATGCACATATCGATAAGACTTGGCACATCTATTCGCAAGTAGTTCCGGAAGGACCTTTACCCACCATTTTCACTGTTGCCAAAGGAGATTATCAATTGGTAGGCAATGTTCAAGAACCGAAAGGACATACCGTTTTTGATGAAGGTTTTAAAGTGAATATCACGTATCATGAAGGTGAAGTTGAATTTGTACAAAATGTTCATTTGATCAATGAGAAAGAGCTTAGCGTAGATACTAAAGTAGAATGGGCTTGTTGCCAATCGGATGGGAATTGCTTGCCGCCAGATGAGGTAGCACATGTTTTTAAGTTGAATGGAAGTGCTGCTTGTAGTCCTCAAAAAATAAATTTGGGTACTGGTGAATTAAAATTGAAAGTCCCTGCTGCACAAACTCCATCTGGTAGTGAAGGTACTACAATTATTACAGAGGAGAGTGGAATGTTTCTTAAAGACACCAACAATCATGAAACTGAAAAAGTTTCAAAGCTCAATCTCCAAAAATATTCCTTCAAAGACAAACCTTGCACCATAAAATATTCTGAAACCAAAGACGAATCAAATTGGTTATTGTTCTTATTGGCCTTTGGCGCAGGCATTTTCGCGCTGTTAACCCCTTGTGTTTTCCCTATGATTCCAATGACGGTTTCATTCTTTTTGAATGATGCAGAATCGAAAAAACATGGAAAATCGAAAGCCTTGTTCTTTGGCTTTTCAATCATTGCTATCTTCTGCTTAATTGGCACTCTATTTAGTTTGGCTTTTGGCGGAGATGCTGCGAACTTGCTGGCTACGCATTGGATTCCGAATTTGATTTTCTTTATCATCTTTATTGTTTTTGCAGCTTCATTCTTTGGTTTATTTGAAATCACTTTGCCACGAAGATGGATAGATGTTGCCGATAAAAATTCTGATAAAGGTGGTTATGTTGGTGTATTCTTTATGGCGATGACTACCGTTTTGGTGTCATTTTCTTGCACTGGGCCGATTGCAGGAAGTCTTTTATTACAAGCCTCCGAAGGAGAATTACTTACCCCCTTAATTGGTATGTTAGGTTTCTCCTCAGCACTTGCCATTCCATTTACCTTATTTGCTTTCTTCCCTTCGATGATGCGCGCCCTGCCAAAATCGGGCGGATGGTTGAATTCGGTTAAAATTGTTTTCGGCTTTTTAGAATTGGCTCTGGCCTTAAAATTCCTAAGCACCGCCGATTTAACCGAACATTGGGGAATTTTAGATAGAGATATTTTTATCGCTCTATGGATAGTGATTTTCTCATTATTGGGTGCTTATTTATTGGGCTGGATTAAATTTTCTCATGACGCTGAAGTAAAGAAAATTTCTGTTTTTCGACTGGGTTTAGTAATCTCTGTTTTCTCATTTGTATTCTATCTCATTCCTGGTTTATTTGGCGCTCCGCTTAAATTCTTAAGTGGATTCATTCCGCCTATGAGCACGCACGATTTTAATATTTTGCAAAAAGAGGGCGCTGCAACACACAGCGATGCCAAATACAGCGATGTTTTACATGCACCATTGGGTATTAAAGCCTACTTCGATTATGAAGAAGGAATGGCTGTTGCTGAACAATTGGGAAAGCCTGTATTGCTTGATTTTACTGGTTTGGGTTGCACCAATTGTAGAAAGATTGAAGACAATGTTTGGACCGACCCAGAGGTTTTAAAAGTATTGAAAGAAGATTATATAGTCATCTCTTTATACACCGACGAGAGAACAATTAAATTACCAGCAGAAGAACAATATACATCGAAGGTTGACGGACAGTTAATCACCACCTTAGCAAAGAAAAATTCGGATATTGAAAAGTGCTGGTTCGATCAAATTTCCATGCCTTTCCACGTTTTATTAAACAATAACGAAGAGATGCTTAATGCTCCTGTGGACTATAAAAAAGCGAACTCTGTTGCGAATTATTTGAAGTTCTTGAAGGAAGGGAAAGCGAAATACATTAAGAAGTAGACGTGCAGCACAATAGTTCCTTCGGGGCCCGTCAGCTGACGGGCTCCGAAGGAACTATTGTGCTACAAATCAAATCACTTTGATTCACCCACTATCTCACTCACAATTTCCTTCACCGTTCTAATTTTATGCACATGCTCAATACTTGGCCCGGCGCACCAAAACGTTTGATACGTAGCACCAAATGCAGCTTTTTCAATCTTACGCATTCCGCGAATAGCGATAAATAATTTGATATATTTCTTCAAGGTTTTACTCTTCTTCATCAACTTTTCCAACCACGTTGCTTCACTTCCTATGCTTTGCACATAAGGTGTGTTGATCACAGTTAAAGCAGATCCAGAAAGCTTGGTTGTTTTAATAATGTCTTTTGCGCCATATTGTATCAAAGCATTTTTATAATCTTGCGACACACCACATTCTTCGGTTGCAATAAACACCGTTCCAATAGAAAGTGCATCGGCACCTAAATCCAACATCCTTTTGTATTCTTCGTGAGTGGCTACTCCACCAGCAGAAATCACAGGAATTTTACAATGCTTTCTCAACAAAGGAATTAACTCTTCGGGCGTGGTTTCGCCTGCGTGTCCGCCTGCATGAGAGTTTACGGCTATCAATCCATCAGCGCCCAATTCTTCTACTTTCTGTGCGTATTTTAAATCAACCACATCGCAGTAAACTTTAATACCCAATGGTTTACAACTTTTAATCACTTCTTCAGGACTCCCCAACGAAGTAATAATGAAGTTAACCTTTAAATCTAAACATGTTCTAAGCTGCGCATCTAGCTTGAAATTCGATTTATTTACAATCAAATTTACACCGAAAGGCTTGTTCGTTTTTGCTCTAATCTCCCCTATCGCTTTTCTAAGCTCTTCGTCGGTTCGGTAATTCAATGCAGGAAATGCAGCTGTTATTCCACTTTCTAGGGCCGCAACAATCATCTTCGTATTCGACACCAAAAACATAGGTGCCATAATAATAGGATACTCAATGCCTAAGCTCTTGCAAAAATCTTGTGAATTACTCATTTGTAAATGTTTTAAAAAATGAAGGTCTAAGGTGAAAACCTTAGACCTTACATCTTATACTTTAAACCCAATTATAGGTTATCAGGATCTGCTGCAGCTTTAAATTGTTTCTTTTGCGGCTTAATATGTTTAGGGAAAAACACATTAATTACTTCATCATCAATAGTAAGCACCGATTTCGACATTCCGGCAATAATCGTAAAATCGGGAGTGTCTTTGTAATTCTTCTTCATAGGTGTTTCTTCGTAAGTACCATCAGAAAATTGACGGTAGATAGAAACTATTTTTCCGCTCTCTACCTTTACTTTACCAGGAATACATTCAGCAGAACTGCCTTTTCTTACGGTAATGATAATATCTAAATGCCAGGCATCTTCCACCACGTTAGCGCCTCTTTCTTCAAATTTCTTTGCGTATTTCTCAAAGCAATTTGGATTATTTTGTGTTTGCGCATTCATCAACAGGGGTAGGCCTAGTAGAAGGAATGAAAGTAAAATTCTTGTCATGCAGATAAATTTTATTGATTAAAAGTAACAAAAAAGAAACAAATTTTTAGCCAATCGTTGCGCAAAAGATTATTTTCACGGCCTAACTAAACAAAACAAATTCATTTTTATGTTGGTGAAAAGCTATGGGTGCACGGTCACTGGTATCGATGCAACCGTTATTACGGTAGAAGTAAGTGTGTCTGCGGGCTCTAAA
This sequence comes from Chryseobacterium gleum, assembly GCA_945903925.1. Taxonomy (GTDB): domain Bacteria; phylum Bacteroidota; class Bacteroidia; order Flavobacteriales_C; genus JAHEZL01. The sequence goes on along the minus strand of CAMDPJ010000069.1, from coordinate 419 downwards.
TTTTATTTAGTAGGATTACCCGATAACGCAGTAAAAGAAAGCAAAATGCGCATTGAAACAGCGCTTAAAAATTCGGGATACCGCATACCCGGCAAAAAAATCGTGATTAACATGGCGCCTGCCGATATAAAAAAGGAAGGCTCTTCTTACGATTTAACCATTGCTCTGGGCATATTAGCTGCGTCTGAACAAATTGAAACAGATGAGTTGGACAAATATATATTGTTAGGCGAACTAAGTTTAGATGGAACTTTACAACCAGTAAAAGGGGTATTACCTATTGCAATCAAGGCCCGACAAATGGGTTATAAAGGCATTATTCTTCCCGATGAAAATGGCGAAGAGGCTTCTATTGTGGATCAGCTGGATGTTTATCCCATGAAAAACATCAAAGAAGTGATTGATTTTTTTGTGGTGAA
>CAMDPJ010000068.1 GCA_945903925.1 Chryseobacterium gleum | reverse complement strand
CTTATACCCAATCATCACCAGTTCCTCCTTCGGTTTTTCAATCAATTTCTTCAACACATCGAAAATGTATTTTATTTCTGCGCTGTGCTGCTTAGAGGCACATTGAAGCTTTTCGAGTTGTAGTAAGATTTCTTTATGTGCGATCAGCGCTTCTCTCATTTTTACAAAAATCTCAATTATTTTTATGCTCATTTGCACTGCTTGTTTGCTTTTTAGAACGTTAGCCAGCATTAGAATTCCATGTTCTGTGAAGGCATACGGAAGGTATTTTATGTTATCGCCGCGCTTCAAGGTCGCATTTTGCGACCTTGAAGAGTCGGCCTCTTCTTCAGTCAGTTCAAACATAAAACTCTCAGGAAATCTATCTAAGTTTCTTCGAACTTGTTCCTTAAGTCGCTTGGTTTCTACGCCATAAAGTTCTGCTAAATCTCTGTCGAGCATAACCTTTTGATTTCGAATGAAATGAATTTTATCAGAAATGATAGGTTATTGTGATGTTGATTTGGTTTGTTTAGTCATGATGTAATGGTTTAGTTAACGTAAGTTTTTTGATTATTTCTTATACCCAATCATCACTCTTTCCTCCTTCGGTTTCTCAATCAATTTCTTCAACACATCAAAAATGTATTTTATTTCTGCGCTGTGTTTAGAGGATGTATTTTCAAGCTTTTCAAGTTGAAGGAGAATATCTTTATGCGTGAGTAATGTTTCTCGAATTCGCGTGAAAGCTCTGATGATTTGAATGTTTACCAAAATTGCTTTTTCACTATTTAATATGCAGCATAGCATTGTTACACCTTGTTCAGTAAAACAAAACGGAGCATATCTTAATCCTTTTGAATCTGATTTGGAGGTCACAATTTGTGACCTCCAAATTTCTAACTCATCTTTTGACATCTCGAACATAAAATCGTACGGAAACCTCATGAGATTTCTTTTAACAGCTTGCTTTAAAACTTTTGTTTCAACACCATAAAGCTCTGCCAAATCTCTATCGAGCATTACTTTCTGATTTCTAATAATGTAAATTTTATCGATGATTTTAGTATCGGTAATCATCATCTCCGTAGATGTTTTTCTTTGTTTAGTCATGATATAATAATTTAGTTAGGGCTTCAAAACTAAAACAACCATCCTCTCACTTATTGTGTAGTTTTTAACAGGATTGTGCTGTGTAACACATTTCCTGAAATTTCAATTTATTCTCTTATTTTCGAGCATCTAAAATCTACTATGTACACTAGCGATTTACCTCAAGAATTAATTTCTGTTATTGGCTCAGAAAAAATTGAATTTGCTGCTAAAGCAAAAAGACATCAATCACGAAGTAAAACCATTATAATGTTTGTATTCGCTTCTTTCTGGTGCGGTTTTATAAGCATTTTTGTAATAGTATTTTTTGGTCCTTTGTTCATTGGAGAAGAAGTACATTTTAGTGCCAATGGAGAACCTGTTGTTGGTTCGTTGGACAACCTACAACCAATGATTGTGCCTGGTTTAGTGATAGGATTATTTGTTTTGGTGGGAATTGGTTTAATGATAGCCGCAGTTAGAGGAGCACTAAAGAAAGGTGGCTATTTTGTAGGTACACCAACTCGTTTTTTACGATATAGCAACGGCACCATTAATTCCTACGATTGGGAGCAGTTTTCGGGAAATATCGAAACCAATTTTACAAAAGGCGACATCACTTTTCAGCTGAGAACAGGGAAAATGGTAAGTAGAAAAAACAGTTCAGATGAATTTGTTGCCGATTCAATTGAACTTTCGGGAGTAGATAATGTAATGGAAATTGAAAGTATCTCCCGCAAAAGAATTAAAGAAAACGACCCAACGCCTGTAATTATTTAGTGCTGCTTTAATCTAACTTCTCATACACCGAATTCTGACTCTTAAACTCAGGCACAATAGCCTTCATTTTACTTACCATTAATTCGTTGTTGGTTTCTTTGAGCGAATCAATTAAATCACTAATGTTAGTAGTTATTTCACTAAGGTCGTATTCACGAACCTGTGCAATCATAATTTTTTGGTGATGCGTTTTTTGTGTGTTTTCTTTGTTGTTAAGCAGCTCTTCGTATAGCTTCTCGCCGGGACGCAATCCAGTATATTGCAATTCAATGTCTTTGCCTAACTCTAAGCGCGAGAGCTTAATCATTTTCTTAGCTAAATCAACAATCTTCACCGATTTACCCATGTCGAAAATAAATATTTCACCGCCTTTGCCATGCGCTCCTGCTTCTAAAACAAGCTGACAAGCCTCGGGAATGGTCATGAAGAAACGAGTAACATCGGGGTGGGTAACGGTTATTGGTCCGCCATTTTCAATTTGTTTTCTAAACAAAGGAATTACCGAGCCATTAGAACCCAATACATTTCCGAAGCGCGTGGTAACGAAATTAGTGCTTGCTGTTTTGTTCATCGACTGGCAATAAATTTCTGCAATTCTTTTAGAGGCGCCCATCACGTTTGTAGGGTTAACTGCCTTATCTGTAGAGACCATTACAAATTTTTCCACCTTATTTAAAACGGCCAAATCGGCAATTATTTTAGTTCCTTTAATGTTTACGCGCACCGCTTCGGCCGGATTGTTTTCCATCATAGGCACATGCTTGTAAGCAGCGGCGTGATATATTATTTGAGGTTTAAAAGTGCTGAATAAAAGAGCCATTCTTTTTTGATCGGAAATGTCGCCAATCACCACCTCAAAGTTGAGCGATTTGTATTTGTCGTTTAATTCTATTTCCAAATCATATAAAGGAGATTCGGCCTGATCTAAAAGAATTAATAATTTAGGCTGGTATTGGGCTAGTTGTCGAACAATTTCGCTTCCAATAGAACCAGCAGCGCCCGTTACCAAAATAATTTTATCGGTATTTACTTCTTTAATTTTCTGCTTGTCGAGTTTAATTTCATCTCGTTCCAACAAGTCTTCAATTTTCACCTTCTTAATTTGCTTGAAACTCAATTCTCCGTTGATCCAACTGGTAGAAGGAGGTACATCTAAAATTCTAATGTTCTTTGATAAAGCGAAATCAACTATTTCTTGTTTCTTAGCAGAACTTAGTTTTTGATCGGCAAGAATGATATGATGAATATTTTTGCTAGCGGTAAATTTTTCAATGTCTTTGTTGCCGATGATGTTGATGCCTTCAATCTTCATTCCTGCGCGAGCGAGGTTGTCGTCAACAAAAGCAACAACGGTATACTTTGTTCCTGCATCACGATCGAGCGCTCTTTTGGTGATAGTGCCAAATTCTCCTGCGCCGTAAATGATAACACTTGATTTATTTTTTGACGAATTTTTTATTTGCTCATAGGATATTTTGATGGTGAGGCGAAATGCTACCATAATGACCAATGATACCATAAAGTCGATAGCGATAATGGTTCGAGGGATATTGTAATTCAAATTAAAGAGTGGTAATACTAAGTTTAATAAAAATAGGAATGCACTGCCTGTTATTAACACCAAGAATATACGTTGAATATCTTTAGAACCAGTATATCTAATAACTCCAGCGTACGATTTAAATAGAATAAATGAAGATAGGCGAACAAAGAATATGCTGATAAGAGCTCCTTTTAAAAAGAACATATCGGGCTCGTTCATTTGGAAATCGAAACGTAAGAAGAAAGACAAGCATATCGATATCAAACATATCAATACATCGATTCCTAAAATGAACCAGCGAGGGGCGTTTCTTATTTCGGGTTTAATTTCCACAGCGCGCTAATATAGCAAAAGATAGGGAAGTTGAGCTATTTTCCTCTTCCTTGCAAAACTATGAGAATGGTGTGAACAATGATTTTAAAGTCGACTAACAATGAACGGTTCTCCATGTAAATTAAATCGAATTTTAAGCGAGCTATCATTTCTTCTACATTTTCTGCATAGCCGTATTTTACTTGCCCCCATGAGGTAACGCCAGGTTTTACTTTTTGCAAATAATAGTATTGAGGTGCTTTTTCTACAATTTGTTTGATATAGAATTGTCTTTCGGGGCGAGGCCCCACCACAGCCATATCGCCCTTCAATACATTCCAAAATTGTGGAAGTTCATCTAAGCGCGTTTTGCGCAATATTCTACCTGTTTTGGTAATGCGAGGGTCGTTATTTTTACTTAAAGCCGGACCCATTTTTTCGGCGTCGATAAACATCGTTCTATACTTTATGATAAAGAAGGGTTTGCCATGAATACCTATTCTTTCCTGCAGAAAAAAGACAGGTCCTTTAGAACTTGTTTTTACTACAATAGCCAAGATTAGGTAAAATGGAGACCCTAGCGTTAAAGCACAAATAGAAAATACAATATCAAAGGCTCTTTTTGCACTTTTCTCCCATTGAGGCATGTGATCTGGAGAGATTTCGATAAGTGCGGCACCCAAAATAGAATTCATTTTCACCGAACCCGCCAAGATGTCTTCCATATCGGGTATGGTTTTGATAATAATATTTTTGCCTTCTAGTTTGCTTAAAAGAGATTTAATGATTTCGCTTTCATGATGTTCGCCGGCCAGTATTACCTCTTCAATCTGATATTTTTCAATAATGTTTTTTAGGTCTTTAGTGCTTCCCAGTTGATTTAAGTGCGCAGATAGTGCCGCGTTCTTCTCTTCTTCTTCAATACTAACGTAGCCAAGGAATTTGTTTCCCATCGACTTTGTCATGCTCTCTAGTTCATTGAAAATTTGAACTGCTTTATTGCCGCTACCAATGATGATGGAGTTGAATCCGTAAATTCTTCGGTGTATTTTGTGGGCATTTTGAGAAGTTATGATTAAGCGAACAATGGCAGTTAGTGTGAAATGAATAAGGAATAAGGCTGCAATAGACTTGTAATAAGTGTGGTTATAGTCGTTGATTAATAAAGTGAAGAAAATGATGATGGTACCAAAGGCTGAAGTGAGTAATGTTTGTCCGGTTTCGGTAAGTCTCGATTTCCTAAAAACATTGCTGTACTGCCCCTGCATCAAATACAAGCAAAACCAAAAGAATGGAATGATTAAGAGTCCGAGATGTAATTTAGGGTCTTTTAAAATAACATCAATAGATTCCAATGATTGATCCAACGATGTTTTTCTATACACAAAGAAAACAATCCAGGCCAAAGCAGCCATCAGCCAATCGCTAATGATGTATTTAAAAGCTTGAACTATTTTATTCATTTTTGGGCGATAATCTTAATGTTGTCGAATCTAACTGTGTTTTCGTCTCCGCTAATGTGCTGAATTTCGAAGTAAAATTCAAATTTTTCTCCATTTAAGGTTTTAGTGAGGTCGATATAAATTTTATTCCATTGCATTTGGGTAGCGCTTAAAGTGATGATGGGCGTGCGGCTATTGCCAACAATAGAGCCAACGATGATAGGCGCATTGCAGGCGTAATTCATTTCTAAAAAAACTCTTTTGCCAGAAGTGGGGACTGTAAAATTCAAATTACTTTTAATTCTTCCTAGTTTATGACTGCTGTTCACGGTAATTTCCCCACATTTTAAACCTTCGTAAGCACTGTTGCTTATGTAGATGGAAGTATAGCTATCGGTATCGGCAACAAGGTTGGTGTTGTTGCTTTCGAAATCATTGATATGTAAGAAGTTGGCTGAGGCGAGGAAGTTTATTTTCGGACTAATCAAATGATGCTCTTCTTGTAAAGTGAAGGTGGTGTCGTACCACGAATAGAAAACGTATTTCTCGCGAATATTGGCTTGTCCGCTATTTTTAATACCCCCAGCCACAGTTATTTTTACTTCTCCTTCATTAGAAACAGGAATATCGCAAGGCAATTCAAAAGCGCCTATGTATTGGTCGTTGATGTAAATCCATGCATCTGTGATTTTTGCACTCTCGCTTCCTTGTGTGTTGCTATTGGTTTTAAGTTCAATTTCGTTTATTTTAATGTAGGAGGGAGGGCTAGCCTCGTTTTTAGCACAATGGCAAAGGCTTGTGAATACTAAGAAACAGAAAAAAAGGCGTTTAAGCATGGTAGGTAAAGTTAATATTTTTATTTGCGCTGTATTTTTTCCTTTCACTTTCCTATATTTGCCGCTCTTAAAAATTCTCACTTTATCTTAAAGTAAAAGGTATGAAAATGAAAGTTTTAAAATTTGGCGGAACATCAGTAGGCTCTGCTGCAAGAATGAAGGAAGTTGCTAAATTGGTAACAGCAGATAAAGACCCTAAAATAGTGGTGCTTTCGGCCATGGCGGGAACCACCAACGGTTTAGTAGAAATTGCTGCTTTGTTGTACAAAAACAAGCAAGAAGAAGCAGTTGCCAAGATAGAGGAGATGGAGAAGAATTACGAAGCCATAATGAGCGAACTTTATACAGAAGCTGAATTTAAAGAAAAAGCATTTGCTGCCATTAGAGAGAACTTTAACTACATGAAAACTTTTGTGGTTCAGGCTTTTAATGTTTACCAAGAAAGAGCATTGCTGGCTCAAGGTGAGTTGATAAGCACAGCGATGTTTCAGGTATATTTAGAAGAGCAAAAACTGAATTCTGTTTTGTTACCTGCTCTTAACTTCATGAAAATCAACAAAGATGAAGAGCCAGATTTAGCATTCACTAGAGAGCATATCGCTAAAGAATTGAAGAAATATCCAGAAATCGAATTGTTTGTAACACAAGGCTATATCTGTAGAAATACTTTTGGTGAAATTGATAACTTGAAAAGAGGAGGAAGTGACTATACTGCATCATTGATTGGTAATGCTATTGATGCGAGTGAGATTCAAATTTGGACCGATATCGATGGTATGCATAATAACGATCCTCGTTTTGTAGGGGAGACTAAACCAGTGGCTGAATTGTCGTTTGATGAAGCTGCTGAGTTGGCTTATTTCGGCGCAAAAATTCTTCATCCTTCATGCATTCTTCCTGCTAAACAAGCTAACATTCCAGTTAAGTTGTTGAATACTATGCAGCCAGAAGCAAAAGGAACTACTATTATTGAGCATCCTGCTAAAACGAGCGGTAATTTCGTAAAAGCAGTTGCCGCTAAAGATGGCATCATCGCTATTAAAATTGCTTCAACACGTATGTTGTTGGCTTACGGTTTCTTACGTTCAGTATTCGAAGTTTTCGAAAGATACAGAACCCCAATAGATATGATTACTACTTCTGAAGTAGCTGTTTCGTTAACTATTGATGATGCAACACATTTGGATCAAATTGTTAAAGAATTGCAAGCCTTTGGAAATGTAGAGGTTGATAAAGACCAAACCATCATTTGTATTGTTGGTGATATGTCAAGTGACGAAGGTGGAATGGCTAAAAAGCTATTTAACGCTTTATCTGGTGTTCCTTTGAGAATGATTTCTTTCGGAGGTAGCACACACAATATTTCTGTTTTAACCGATTCATCAAACAAGTTGAAAGCTCTGCAAACCATCAACGAAGGTTTGTTTGGTTTAAAAGGAGAAAAACTACAAAAGGCATAATCTCACATGATAATATCGCAAAAGCAAAAGGAACATTTCGGCGCGCTGAAAACACCTTTCTATTTCTATGATGTTGAATTGCTTAAGAAAACATTAAATGTTGTTACTTCTGAAGCAAAGAAGTATGGCTATGTGTTGCATTATGCTCTTAAAGCCAATGTGAACGACAAAATTTTAAACACCATTCATAGTTATGGTTTGGGTGCCGATTGCGTTAGTGGTAACGAAGTACAAAAGGCCATCGACATGGGCTTTCCTAGAAATGAAGTTGTTTTTGCGGGAGTAGGAAAATCAGATGACGAGATTATTACGGCTTTAAAAAACGATATATTTTGCTTCAATTGCGAATCGGTGCAAGAGATGGAGGTGATTAACGATTTGGCTGCCAAACACAATAAGATTGCAAATATTGCTGTGCGTATCAATCCCAATGTTGATGCGAACACACACAAGCATATCTCTACCGGCTTGAAAGAAAATAAATTCGGAGTGAATATGGAGGAGATGGATAGCGTGGTAGATTGTATCAAGGTATCTAAGAACTTGAAATTTGTAGGAATTCACTTTCATATTGGTTCTCAAATCACCGATTTGAGTTCATATAAAAACTTATGCGTTAGAGTAAATAATATACAAGATTGGTTTGAAAGCCGTCGTGTTGCATTAGAATTTATTAATGTTGGCGGAGGATTAGGTATTGATTACTATAACCCCGAAACCAACGATGTTTCTCAGTTTGAAGAATACTTTGCCATTTTCAACGAGTTTTTGCAATTGCGTCCGCACCAAAAACTTCATTTCGAATTAGGTAGAAGTATCGTTGCGCAATGTTCTTCTTTGATTTCGCGAGTGCTATATGTGAAAAAAGGAGCGAATACAAGCTTCATGATTTTAGATGCAGGAATGACCGAATTGATTCGTCCGATGTTATACCAAGCCTACCACAAAATAAACAACCTAAGCACCACTGCTGTAGATTTAGATACTTACGATGTTGTTGGTCCGATATGCGAATCAACCGACACTTTCGCCAAAGCACTAGAATTGCCTTTGTCAAAAAGAGGTGATTTAATTGAAATCAAAAGTGCTGGGGCCTATGGCGAAGTAATGGCTTCAAACTATAATTTGAAGACCTTGCATACTGCTGTTTATTCTGATGCGATAAAATAATCTAAATTTTACTTATAAGACAATAGTTCCTTCGGGGTACCTCAGGATGACAAACTACGTAAAGTGCTATTTTTTAAGCGTGGTTGTCATCCTGAGGTACCCCGAAGGAACTATTGTTCTATAAATCAAGTCCCGCAATACGTTTTATACCCTTCATCATTTCCCATCGCTTGAAATTTATCCACCTTTTTGCTGTAATCACAAGGCTTTTCAATAGTCGATAATAGCTCACTTAAAAGGGATAAATCGTTTTGATTGGTCGCAGAAAAAAGTGCCATTTCTACCAAATGATTTCGCGGAATAACAAAAGGATTGTTTTGCTGCATGATTTCAAACGATGATTTAGTAATTCGTTTGATCCACGATTGATACCACGTTTGAAATACTGCGTTTTGATAAATGTTTTCTTTTAGTTTTTCTTTATCTTGAATCGCTATAAAAGTGTTGGTGTAATCTGCAGAATGCTCTTGCATCCACGCCAATAAATCGAGAATAATTTTGTCGTCGCCATCTTCTTCACCCATCATTCCTAGTTTATTGCGCATCATTTGTAGCCATCTTTTATCGAAAATCTCTGAGAAGGTGTTCAGTACGCCTTGAGCCAAATCAATGGCCTTTGCGCTGTCTTTGTCGATTAACACCAAAAGTGTTTCTGCAAAGCGACTCAAATTCCATTTGGCAATGGCCGCTTGGTTTTCAAAGGCGTATCTGCCTTGATGGTCGATAGAACTAAATTTGGTTTGGGGATGATATGAATTCATAAAGGCGCACGGCCCGAAATCGATGCTTTCTCCGCAGATACTCATGTTGTCGGTGTTCATTACTCCATGAATAAAACCAACGCGCATCCAGTTTACAACCAAATCAATTTGTTTTTCCATCACTTCTTTTAGGAAGTTCAAAGCATAGTTTTCGCTGTGAAGTAAATGAGGGTAATGTCTTTGAATGGTGTAATTGGTGAAAGTAGTAAAGGTTTCTACGTCAGTGAATCTGCGAACATATTCTAAAGTACCCACGCGAATATGACTGGCTGCAATGCGAGTAAGCACAGATCCTTCATGCGTGTATTCGCGGTGAACTTCTTCACCAGTAGATACAACAGCTAAGCTTCGGGTAGTAGGAATTTGCAAAGCGAACATTGCCTCACTAATGATGTATTCGCGCAGCATAGAACTAAGCGTTGCTCTGCCATCGCCACGACGAGAATAAGGCGTTTCGCCCGAACCTTTGAGTTGAATATCGAAACGTTGATTAAGCGGTGTGATATGTTCTCCCAATAAAATTGCACGTCCGTCACCCAGCATATTAAAATGTCCGAATTGATGTCCCGCATAAGCCTGAGCAATAGGTTGAGCGCCATCAATAATTCTATTCCCACTTAAAAACTCTGCAGCTGCTTCGTTAGAAATTCCTTCGAAATTCAAGCCTAAATCTTTTGCTAATACTTCATTTAAGATGATGAGTTGAGGTTGTGCAACGGCCGTAGGATTGCAGTCTTCAAATAATTTAGCCGGCAAGGTTCGATAACTGTTATCGAAACGAAATTGTATG
>CAMDPJ010000067.1 GCA_945903925.1 Chryseobacterium gleum | reverse complement strand
TGCAATTTGATCAATCATGAAATTTCCTTTTGGATTCAACCAATACACCATTACGGCAATGGTCACCAAAAACATATAGATGATGGTGGCCAAAGAACGGTTGCCTTTAAAATATTTATCTGACATATATCCGCATAACAAAGTGCCAGGTATGCCTGCAAACTCATAAGTGAAAGTTGCCCATCCTTGATCACTTAAATCGTAATCTTTTGCTTCTTTTAAATAGGTTGGCGCCCAATCTACTACCCCGTTTCTAACCAGATATACAAAAACATTTACAAAAGAAATGTACCACAACATTTTATTATTTAAAATGTACTTCATGAATATTTCTTTGCCCGAATATTTATGAGCGTTCTCTTCGTTAGAAATTTTAATACTACCATCACCCTTATAGCTTTCGATATCGGGCAGTCCGCATGATTGAGGTGTATCGCGAATTAAAATGTACGAGAGAATAGCGACACCAATGACGATAAAACCAGGGAAGTATAATTTACTTTGCCAAACGCCAAAAATTAGCGTTCCAAGTATGGCTACTTTGCCTGCTAAGGCTCCGCCTATATTGTGTGCTACATTCCAAAGCGCCATTTTGCTGGCACGTTCTTTCTGCGAAAACCAATACACCATTACCCTTCCGCTTGGTGGCCATCCCATTCCTTGAAACCAGCCGTTGACAGCTAAAATGATAAACATGGTGTATACCGATAAAGTGGCCCAATGGGTGAGTCCCATAAAAATCATGGTTAATCCAGAAAGAATTAAACCTAAGGGTAAAAATATGCGTGCATTACTTTTGTCGGAAAGCATTCCCATCATCAGTTTGCTTATTCCGTAAGCGATGGATACACCCGAAAGAGCGAAGCCGAGTTCAGCTTTGGTATATCCTTGATCGATCAAATCTGGCATGGCTAAAGTGAAGTTTTTTCTAACTAAATAGTAGCCAGCGTATCCAACAAAAATGCCCATAAAAACCTGCCACCTATATTTTTTATAAACTGCATCGCGCTGATCGTCGGCAATCGTGCTGGTTTGTGTGGGTGGTTTTAAAAAATTGAACATTTTTCAGACTTTTTTTCTTTATGTACGGTATAAGAGATTTATAGTTAGATTAGGAAATTATGAATCGTCGCGATAGTTTGCAACATATTAAAGATTCTTCCACCACATGGGATATCGTTGTGATTGGTGGTGGCGCAACAGGCTTGGGTATTGCGCTTGATGCATCGTTAAGAGGCTATAAAACTTTGTTACTTGAGCAAAGCGATTTCGCCAAAGGTACCTCAAGTAGAAGTACGAAGTTGGTTCATGGAGGGGTGAGGTATTTGGCACAAGGAAATATAAAATTGGTATTTGAGGCCTTGCATGAAAGAGGATTGCTGCTAAAGAATGCACCCCACGTGTGTCACAATCAAACATTTTTAATTCCAACTTTTTCTTGGTTCGAGGCATTGAAGTATACAATCGGACTGAAATTGTACGACTGGTTGTCGAGAGGTTTAAGCTTGGGTAAATCAGAAATCATATCTGTGAAAGAAATACAAGAGGCGTTGCCTGGAGTAAAAACAGAAGGAATATCGAAAGGAGTTTTGTGCCACGACGGACAATTTGACGACACTAGATTGGCCATTAATCTTGCGCAATCGGCGGAAGAAAGTGGTGCGGTGATGCTTAATTATATGAAGGTGACTTCGTTCAAGAAAAATGATGTTGGAAAAATAATTGGAGTGGTAGCAAAGGATGTGTTGCATGAAGTAGAATATACTTTATCGGCGAAAGCCGTGATTAACGCAACAGGTGTTTTTGTTGATCAGGTTTTAAAAATGGATCAACCCGAAAGGAGCCCAAGCATTCAGGCGAGTCAGGGAACACATATAGTTCTCGATAGTGAATTCTTGCCAAGTATCAATGCACTTATGATTCCTAAAACAAGTGACGGTAGAGTGTTATTCGCCATTCCTTGGCACGATAAAATAGTGGTAGGAACTACCGATGTTTTAGTAGAGAAAACTTCATTAGACCCAACACCTACAGAAGCAGAAGTAAATTTTATATTGGACACTTTTAATCAATACGCTACGCAAGAAGCGAAGATAGAAGATATTAAATCGGTGTTTTGCGGTTTACGACCTTTGGTGAAGCCAGCAAAAGATGGAAAAAAAACGAAGGATATTTCGAGGAGTCATAAATTGTTTGTTGAAGATAGTGGTTTGGTAACCATCACCGGTGGTAAGTGGACGACCTACCGAAAAATGGCGGAAGAAACAACAGATTTGGTTGCCAAGGAAGCCAACTTGCCTATTAAAAAATGTACCACTGCGGAACATAAAATTCATGGATACTTAAAAGCACCTTTGCATAGAAATCATTTAGATATTTACGGAACAGATGCTGTATCAATTCAAAAACTGATTCATGAAAATGCAAGATGGGGCGAAAAAATACATAGAGAATATCCTTATGTTTTTGCTGAAGTTATTTGGGCTGTTCGAAATGAAATGGCGATGCAATTAGAAGATGTATTGGCGCGAAGAACGCGTTTGCTTTTTCTTGATGTAGAAGCAGCTGTTGAAGTTGCGCCATTGGTGGCCAAAGTAATGGCAGATGAATTAGGTGAATCAGAACCGTGGGTAAGAAAACAGATATCGCTTTTTAACACTGTGGCGTTATGCTTTTCTGTATAAGATAAATTAATTTAACAGTTCATCACCCAACACTCTTAATTAATTGGTTAAAGCTGCCATTGCTTTTTAAATAAGACCCCCTATCTTCAATGAAATATAATCTATTAAAAGAATATCATTAACCAAAAGATTACGGCAAAACTTTTTGATAAACTAAAAATGGCCAAAGCCGACGGATCTTGCATCAAAGAAATCGCACGCATCGAAAAACACCACCTACTAATTTTAGATGATTTTGGATTACAACCCTTAGATCCTCGCAGCAGAACTTCGCTAATGGAGACCATAGAAGATAGGCATACAAAGGGTTATATTATCATCACCTCTCAAGTTCCAGTAAACAAGTGGCAAGACATCACTGGTAAAAAAAACAGTAGCAGATGCAATTCTTGATAGAATTATCCATGGCGCACATCGCCTAGAATTAAATGGAGAATCGCTCCGAAAAAACAAATCAGCTTCGAATTAATCTATAAATTAAATCAAAAAACGATACATTTGTTTAACCTCTAAAACAGGACATGAACTTTGAAATCTTAGCCAGTAAAAACGGTGGTCAATTTAGTCGGTATTTGCTTGGAACTCTTCAATCAAAAATATATCAAAATTCAAATTCAAATTCATTTTCGATTGACAACTATAGAAATTACTGCCTCGAAAAAGAATTGAATTTTTTTAAAAGCTGGAGGGTTCGGTGGCAAATGGAAAAACAGCTCAACTGAAAAAATGTTTATTAAAGTTCTGCGCAGGGAGAATTGAATAGTTCGGGAAGTTCTAGCTGGAGACAGAGGGCTTATTATGATTTCCTAAAGGACTTAACTTCAATAATAACGAGCATTCCTGTTTACCGGATTTCTATCTAAGATGAATTCAAAAGCCAGCGAGTCGATCAAATATTAAAATCACAAAACAAATTACTGATTTTACAAATGCTAAAGTCTTATCTAAAATAAAATTGAATATGGCAATTGATTTATCAGAAATATTAGTGGTGGGCGTTTCTTCAAGGGCGTTATTCAATTTGGAAAAAGAGAATGATGTTTTTGAGAAGGAAGGAGTTACGGGGTATCGTAAATTTCAATTGGAAAATGAAAACAATCCGCTTGAACCAGGTGCCGCTTTCTATTTGGTTAAAAGCTTATTGAACTTGAACGAACTAGCCAGTAAGCGAATTGTGGAGGTTGTGGTAATGTCGAGAAATAGTGCTGAAACTGGAATAAGAGTTTTAAATTCTTTGAGACATCATCAATTAGACATCACCCGACTAGCATTTTCGGGAGGAGAGCCATTAGCTTCATATATCGACGCTTACGATGTAGATTTATTTTTATCAAAAGATTCCAAAGATGTTCAGGCAGCTATTGATTCAAAGACCTGCGCTGCTGCATATATTTACGCACCTCCTGCAAGTTTTAATCCTCAAGAGAACAAGGTGAAAATTGCTTTTGATGCAGATGCGGTATTGTTTTCTGATGAATCGGAACAACGCTATAAAAGCGAAGGATTAGAGGCTTTTCAGAAACATGAATTGGAGCATGAAAACGAACCAATGAAGGAAGGTCCGTTTGCAAAACTATTAATGAAACTTTCAAAAATACAAACGCATTTCCCTACCTCTATTGAGCTTACGCCTATAAGGATTGCAATAGTTACTGCTAGAAATGCACCTGCCCACATGCGTGTGATTAATACTTTAAGACATTGGGGTGTTTATGTTGATGAAATGTATTTTTTAGGCGGACTATCAAAAGACAAGGTACTACAGGCTTTTGGTGCGCATATTTTCTTTGATGATCAGGATTATCACTTAGAATCAGCTTCTAAAGTGGTGCCTTCAGGGAAAGTTCCTTATAATTCAGAATCTCCTTTGAATAAGAAAGAATGAAATTTGTTGCAGTGGTTAATTGCATTAATAACGTTAAGCTGAGTAATCGTCTAGCATCATCTTTTATACCACATTCGTAACTCTATAAAAAGTTTGAGATTCACGTTACATGAGACAGCGACCGTATTTAATTCTCAATTCGATTTATTTTCTGTTTTAATAAAGCTTCAAGCGGCCTCTGCGAAAACAAGAGATTACTTAGCTAAAATCAAATTCATATACCGCTTGCAATTTCTATCAAAAGAAACTTTTGCGAACTCTAAGCCAAGCTGTGATGAAGCATAAATATCTTTGCAGCTGTCTATAGTATAAAAATAACGAGCCTTTGCAACACCTCGGTTGTACAATGCCTCGGGAATATCATTATTTATTTTCAATGCTGTATCGTAATCTTTAATAGCATTTACATGAAACCCTAAATAAGAGAAATACGCTCCACGATTAATGTAAGCGCTTGTTTCATTTGGTTGAGCGTTAATAATCGCGGTTAACTTCTCTATTTCGCCTTTATATTGAGTGCGTTGTTCGGCGGTGATATCTACATTGAAATATTCTTTTACATCAAACTGTTTTGCAAAAGTAGTATCGCTTTCTAAAATAGCGGCGGCTTGGGCAAAAAGAGATTGTAAAGCAATAAATAGAAAAAAAGTAAGTGTTAATTTCTGTTTCATAAACCCGACATCATAGTATGATAGTTTCGAGTAAGATAAGAAATTAATTTTGAAATTTTAGCAAGTGCGGCAGAAGTTTCTGCACTGATTTCTTTTTTTTGAAGGCGCAACATCCACAAACCATACAAGCCATTAAAGCATGCGTCGATATCACTTTTAACGATGCGCGATTTCTTCTCGGCAGAAAGACTATCATCAACTTTCACTTCCGATTTTTTCTTTAGCTCTTCTATTTCTGGCCTGGTACTGTCATACAAAGCGATGTATTCTTTGTCTCTCAAAACCGTTAGCAAAGTAGTGTGCAACAAATGCAATTCGGCCATTTTTTCTTCTACCTCTTGCAGGTGTCCGCGCTGCAATAATTTAGCACGTCTCATCTCATCAACAAATCCTTTATACCAATTTCTCAACTGAATTTGTTGCACATCAGATATGCCCGACTGCTGAATAATATTCTCTTCTATTTTTTCTAAATCGAAAGCACAAGCGCGCACCACATCTTCTACATGCCACATATAAAGGATGTATTCGGCGATGTTGGTTTTTAATTTTTCTTGAGAGATGAACACTATTTTCTTTTTGTTTTGTACAGGTTATTGATAATTTCCACCATGTCGCTGGTAACATCTATAGCCCCTTTTGTGGGCATTACTTCTTGAGATGTTTCTTGGTAAGCTAAAACAAATTTTATTTTTTTTCTGGTATTAAGTTCATTGATGGTTTTCAATATCGCTTCATTAATATGCTTGGCAACTTTACCTTGAAGATCATCAATATAGCCCTGCGCTTTTTCATTTTCTTCTTGGAATTGACCTTGTTTTTGACGCAAAACTTCGACGGCCTGCTGTTCCTCTAAAGCGGTCATTTGCTTAGCTTGCTGTCTGGCAGCATAAGAGCTTTCTGTTCTTTGGTAATCCTCTTCTAATTTCCTTAATTTTTGACCGTAATAGTCAACAGTATTTTTAGCACTAATTTTTATACTGTCGATATAATTACTTTTAGTCATAAAACTATCCAACTTATAATACACAATAACATCATTTTCTGTTACATTGGAAGAAGCTTTTCCTTTATCATCAAAAACATATTTTGCCGGCTCAGTAGGCTGATAAACCTTATACAGCAAAAAAAACATCACCAACAAAATCACCACTTGCAAACCAATAATTACTTTCTTTAACATATACAATAGATTTATTACACTTCAATTTTGAAGCGCTAATATAATAAGTAAGAATTAAAAGGATGTACTAAGCAACTAATAATTCGCTGCCTTCGATTTTTCCGCTTTTAAAACGAAAAGGAATATCCACCATAAACTCGTAATCTTCGCCAACTTCAAGCATATCTGAATCTTCTTTTGTATGATACCAGCAAACAGAAACAGTTTTGCCTGCTTCTTTTAAATTTTTGAGTTTGTATAAAATGAAGAGAATCATTTTAGAAGAAGAGACATTCATTTGATCTAAAGCAATATACATTTTCATTTTTTCTGTGGTAGAATTTACTGCATCATCTAACCAATCTAAAACAGGTTGATAAAATTGCTCGCCGCTTTCGGGTAAAGATTTTCCGGTAATAGCAAGTTGACCTTCACTAAGATTAAAAAAAACTCTTGGAGTTTGTTCTGTCGCCTCAATGAATAAATTCGTATTCACGATCTTCCGTTTCATGGTTAATACCAGGTTAAATTAAATCTCAAGTTTTCCCTCCGCACTAAAATATAAATATAATTGTAGCAACTCAAGTTTTTTTTCACATTAATTTTACCTTTAGGAAACACGGAAAAAGAACAAATCAATTATTATCTTAGAACCCTTGAATTTCTTAGCTCACATAGCATTATCTGGAAACGATGAAGAAGTCGCTATAGGCAACTTTATTGCCGACACTATTTTACCCAAAGAACGTAATTTGCTGAGCGATAAAATGATGCGTGGAGTTAAGCTGCATCATGCCATAGACACATTTACAGATAAGCATTCTTCGTTTATCCGCACCACTCAATTCTCACGCTCTGTGCTGAAAAAGTACGCTCCCGTAGCAACAGATGTATTTTTCGATCATTTCTTAGCTTTACATTTTGAAAAATATTTTCCTACTACTACACTTGATATTTTTAGCAAAAACTTTTATGCATCCTTGCAAAAGCACAATGATGCACTACCCGAGCGAGCCCAAGTACTAATTCACCATTTGATTAAAAACGATTGGCTGAGTATGTACAAAACAGTTGACGGACTAAATACCATTCTCACACAAATGTCGAAAAGAACCCGATTTGAATCGAATTTAGACAAGGCCAGCGAAGTGCTAAAAGAACACTATGCGGCAATAGAGCAAGATTTTAATTTACTTTTTCCTGAGTTAATTGAATTATCACGTAATTTTAATTTTGACTGAAAGCGCACGATGCTTACTTTTAAATTAGATATATACAGCATGAAAAAAACACTTGTCTTTTTATTCCTTTTGTTGAGCATCATAAGTAAAGCACAAAACTGTGGCTTCGACCATTTGTTAGAAGAAATGATGAGCGACCCAGCGAAAAAGGCTATGATAGAAAAGAACATAGCGAAGATGTCGCAACAACAAACTTCAACTGAAGTTTTGGGTGGGGCCAGTCCGCTCTTTATCATACCAGTAGTAGTGCATGTTGTTCACGATGGAGGAATCTCTAATATTTCCGATGCTCAAGTATATGATGCCATTGAAAAATTAAATGAAGATTTTAAAAAATTAAGTGCCGACACCAGCAGCATTGTAGGTTCCTTTCAAAGTATTGCAGGAGACGCACGCTTCGAATTTAGATTGGCAACCCTCGATCCCAATGGCAATTGTACCAAAGGAATCACACGAACCCTCTCTTATCTAACCAATGTTGGAAGTGGTGAGCCTATTAAAGATATCATAGTTTGGGATACTAAAAAATATTACAATGTTTGGGTAGTAAACTACCTTGAATCGGGAGGCTCTTCTATTGGTGGCTATAGCTATTTACCTACTCAGCCTGTATCACAAAACGACCACGGCACCATCTTAATCAATCGACAATTTGGAAGCATTGGAACCTCCTACGGAGTGCCTGCAGCGATACATGCATTAACTCATGAAACTGGACATTTTTTCGGCCTCAATCACACATGGGGCTCAGGTCCAATCGGCGTATCTTGCAATGGAAGTGACGGTATTAACGATACACCACCCACCAAAGGATCAAATGGCATATGTGATTTAGCTCAAAACCTCTGTGGGGGCTTAGAAAACGTGCAAAATATTATGGATTATAGTACTTGTCCGATTATGTTTACCCAAGGACAAATATCATATATGCGAGCTGCAGCAGCGTCCTCGGCAGGTTTTCGATCAAGCCTTTCAAGCGCAGGAAATTTAATTGCCACTGGCACCGAAAACAATCATGTAGTTTACGAATGCTCGCCAAAACCTGTGTTTGAAGCACACAACGATTCTACTTTTTTCTGCGCTGGAAGAACGATTTCATTCGACGATCTGTCTTACAACGATAGCTTGCCTTCGAATAGAATTTATGAATGGACTTTTGAAGGTGGAACACCTGCAAACTCAAACTTAGCAAAACCATATGTTACTTATGCTGCAGCAGGAACATACGATGTTAAACTAAAAATAAGCAACGGCAACGGAGCCGATTCAGTAGTGAAAAGCGATTACATCAAAGTATTCGACAATGCCAACAATACATCAATTCCTTATTTTGAGGGATTTGAGTACAGTGGATTTCCAGATAACAGCGGAAGTGACAACGATTGGACAATCATAAACCCAGGCAATAGCACTAAATTTCAACGGACAACCGTAACCAAAAAAAGTGGAAGTGGTTCATTGGTTCTCGATCTTCACAGCGAATCGGGCTACGACCTCAGTGAAATGTGGCATTATCTGGTGAGTCCGAATATCGATTTATCCTCACAAAGCGACTCCATCTACCTCGATTTCAATTATGCCTACGCTCAGCAAAAAACGAGCAATTACGACTTGTTGAGAATCTATGCTTCTGTAGATTGTGGCGAAAATTGGGCATTAAAAAAGAACCTCAACTACACACAACTCATCACCAAAGGAACAACTACAAGCGATTTTATTCCAGGTATATCTGAATGGTCGAGTTCGAACATTGACCTTAGTGCCTATGCCGGCAATACGAGCTTGAAAATTATGTTTGCCATGAATGCCAAAGGAGGCAATAAACTTTACTTAGACAACCTAAATATTTATCATGGTGGATTAGGCATATCTCAATCTTTAGAAAATCCTTTTAACGTAAATGTTTACCCCAATCCTATTGATGCATCTTCTGTATTAGAAATAAATTCTGCTGAACCCAACAACTTCACTCTCACTTTTGTAGATGTTTTAGGAAAGCAAGTGAGCAACGCTATACAATTGAAAAATAGCAAACAAAATAAAATAAATTTAGGAAACATAGTTTCAGAATTTTCTAATGGAGTGTACTACCTTCGCATACAATCGGGCAACGAAATAAAAAGTATCAAAATAATAAAATAATTTAGCGCAACCTATTGCAGAATTGGTCGTAGGAACGCTCAATACCTAAATTGTAAGCCACTTGAAAACCTTAGTCTATTTTGCACTCTTCTTACTTTTCGGCATTGCTCTTCAAGCGCAAACCAAAATTCGTGAAAACTTTCCGTACAATCAAGACACCACTAAAAAAGATTTAGTTACAAAGACGAAATCGGATACCACTAGGTACACTATGCCCGACAGTAAAGTAAATTATGATGCAGAAAAACTAGAAAGACTATTTAATCCCGAGATGAGTGAGAAGGAAAGAGTAAAACACAAGCAAGCCATTCAATTTTTTAATGAACAAATAGCTTTAGATTCAACCAATGTAGGTGCTTACGTGAACAGAGGAACTTACATGGCAGAACTAGGCATAAATGTAGAAGCCATTAAAGATTACAATAAAGCGATTAAATTAGATCCCAATCAATCTGTTGCCTATTACAATAGGGCTATTTCAAAAGCCCGATTTATGTACACCTTAGATGCTTGTAAAGATTTACAAAAAGCAGATGATTTGGGCTTTACTCAGGCAGGTAATCTAATGACATTAAAATGCCAACGCTACGCAGTGCAATTAGGTTTACAAACTGGGGTG